>NZ_JBSKBP010000008.1:0-243584 GCF_053714275.1 Mesorhizobium sp. Arg314
GCCGAAATACTCACCCGATCTCAATCCGATCGAACAGCTCTTCTCAAAGCTTAAGCACTGGCTCAGAAAGGCAGCAAGCCGCACCGTCCAAGCCGTTTGCGACGCTATCGCAAAAACACTCAACCGCGTCACACCGACAGAGTGCTCACACTATTTCCAAAACTCAGGCTATGACCAACACTAATCTCATCCCGCTCTAGAGCGGTTTCCCAACCGTGCACGCTTTTGCTCTAAAGCGCGTCGCGCTGAAACGGATTCAGGCGACGCGCTTTAAGTCCTTGTTTTTATGCATGTCGTTGTCCCGCAACCGCGTACACTTCTGGGCGACATGCATTAGCTCAAGGCTCGCGCAACCCTCGTTCCTTAACCTCTTGAAAGCCTACTTTTAACAGGCCATTAACCATATCGAGCTAGGTATGGTTAACCAATGACTTAGGTTGTCGAATCGGCCCGACCGGCACGATCGCAGCCGATGGGCAGGCCGACCCGGTCTGTGTGGCATGCCGGCTTTTGAGAAGGAGCGAGTTTCTTGGCGAGCATCATGACGAACGCTGCGGCGTTGACTGCACTTCAAAGCCTCAACGCCACCAACAAATCGCTTGAGCAGACGCAGGCCCGAATCTCGACCGGCTACAGGGTCTCAGAGGCCTCCGACAATGCCGCCTACTGGTCGATCGCCACCACGATGCGCTCCGACAACTCGGCGCTGTCGACCGTGCAGGATGCGCTCGGCCTCGGCGCCTCGAAAGTCGACACCGCCTACACCGGCATGAAAAACGTGCTGGACACGATCGGCAAGATCAAGACAAAGCTGCTGTCGAGCGTCGGCCAGTCGGATGCCAACAAGGCAAAGACACAGACCGAAATCACCGCGCTTCAGGCGCAGATGAAATCCTTCGCCGATGCCGCCACCTTCTCCGGTTCGAATTTCCTTTCGGTGACGTCCAAGCAGGTCGCCGCGGCCAATGACGGCGTCCAGCCCGACGCCAAGATCGTTTCCTCCTTTAACCGTTCCTCGTCCGGCGCTATTTCGCTCGGAACGATCGACATCAATGTCGAGAGCACCAAGCTGTTCGATTCCGGTCTTGCCGCCGACGTCAAGAACCAGGGCATTCTCGATCGCAAGACGTCGATCTATTCGACGGCTACGGACCAATCCGCATACGACGCGGCCTATACGGCCTCGATCGCCGCCGGCAACACCGACATCGCCGCCAACGTCGCCGGCCAGGCCGCTGTGACGGGCACCCCCGTCAAGATCGACAATGTCTCCGCTTTCAATCTCGACATCACGGCAGCGGGCGTGACCGACGACATCATCACGCAGATGGTCACCAAGATCGACAACGTCATGAACCAGCTCACTAACTCCGCCACCGTGCTCGGCTCAGCCAAGAGCTCGATCGACCTGCAGAAGACCTTCACGCAGAGCCTGATGGACTCCATCGATCGGGGCGTCGGCCAGCTCGTCGATGCCGACATGAACAAGGAATCGACCCGTCTTCAAGCCCTGCAGGTGCAGCAGCAGCTCGGCATCCAGTCCTTGTCGATCGCCAACAGCTCCTCGCAGTCGATCCTGTCGCTGTTCAAGAACGGCTAAGCCACCAGACCTACTTCGACCGACGAAAAAGGCCGCGTCTGAAGCGCGGCCCTTTTCGTTCGTGGGGAGGAAGTCGCCCGTTCAGTATTTTGCTCGCTCTTCGACGGCGCGGCTATCATCCTCGCACAAGCTTCGCGGTCTAGTCTTCCGGCGGACAGTCATGCTGGGAGCGGTTGAATCGTGCCGGAACAGATCCAGAGCATCATCGCGAATTTGAAGAGCTTCGGCTTGCGGCGTCTGGCGCTCATGGGCGGCATCGCGGCCCTGGTCATGGCCGTCATCGGCATCGCCTCCGTCTATCTCAACCGGCCGGCCTATGAGACGCTCTATGTCGGCCTCGAGCGTTCCGACGTGAACCAGATCGGCCTGGTGCTGGCCGATGCCGGCATCGGCTTCGATGTCGGCTCCGACGGAACCTCGGTGCTGGTGCCGGCCGGCACCACGGCGCAGGCGCGCATGCTGCTTGCCGAGAAAGGCCTGCCGACCAGCGCCAATGCCGGCTACGAGCTGTTCGACAATGTCGGTTCGCTCGGCCTCACCTCCTTCATGCAGCAGATCACCCGCGTGCGCGCTCTGGAAGGCGAGATCGCGCGCACCATCCAGTCGATTTCCGGCGTCAAGGCGGCGCGGGTCCACATCGTCATGTCCGAGCGCGCCAATTTCCGCCGCGACGAACAGCAGCCTTCCGCCTCGGTGGTTATCCGTTATGCCGGCAGCGACGCCGAGAAAAGCGCCATGTCGATCCGCCACCTCGTCGCTGCGGCTGTTCCCGGCCTTTCGGCCGACAAGGTCACCGTGCTCGATTCCAACGGCAATTTGCTGGCCGCCGGTGACGACCCCTCCAATACGAGTGCCGCCCGCACGCTCGGTGTCGAGCAGACGGTCGAGGCGCAGATCGGCGACAATATCCGCCGCGCGCTGACGCCTTATCTCGGCCCCGACAATTTCCGCGCCAGCGTGAAAGCCGACGTCAACACCGACACCCGCCAGACCGAGGAAACGATCTTCGATCCGAACTCACGCGTCGAGCGCTCGGTGCAATCGGTGAAGACCAACGAAGCCAGCAACCAGAAGCAGGCCTCGACCCCGACCAGCGTCGAGCAGAACCTGCCCGAGACCCAGACCACCACCACCGAGGGACCGCAATCGACCTCGCAGAACGACCGCAAGGAGGAGATCACCAACTACGAGATCAACTCGAAGAAGATCGCCACCGTCTCCAACGGCTACACGGTCAACAAGATGTCCATCGCGGTCGTCGTCAACCAGGATCGGCTGAAGACCATCCTCGGCAAGGACGCCACGCCGGAGCAGATCGCCAAGCGTGTCGTCGAGATCCAGAAGATGGTGGCCTCGGCGACCGGCTTCGACGACAAGCGCGGCGACATCATCGACGTGTCGGCGGTCGAGTTCATCAACGGCCTCGACGGTGAGCCGATCGATCAGCCGGGCATCCTCGCCTCGATCGGCACCCATACCGGCACGCTGATCAATGCCGGCGCCTTCATCGTCGTCGTTTTCCTGGTGGCCTTTTTCGGCCTGAAGCCGATGGCCGCGGCGCTCACGGCATCGGCGAAGCCCGCGGCCATCGCCGGCCCAAGCTTCGACGACGTGCAGCGCTCGCTGCCGACACCCGATGCCCCGGTCGCTGCGATCACCGCCGAGGCCCCGGCCGGTGCCCTGCCCGGCGCGCGCCCCGGCGCAACCCCGCTCGATGATCTGCGCCAGAAAATCCGACCGGCGCCGCAGGAGCGGCTTGCCCGCATGGTCGACCTCAATGAGGAGCGCACCGCCCAGATTCTGCGCAAATGGGCAGCCGTCCCGGAAGCCGTGGGTTAGGCCATGGCCTCGGCAGCCCTCTTCGATCTCCTGCCCGATTTTGGTTCGCGGGCCTCAGCAGCCAACCAGGCGCCGGCCGCGCGCGACGCCGAACATATGCCGGCCGCGCCGTCGCCGCAGGCCGATATAGGCGCGCTGATCGCCGAGGCGGTGGCCGAAGCGGAGGCAGCGCTGGAGACGCGCCTTGCGCTCGCCCATCAGGCGGCGCTCGACGCCGAGCGCCAGGCCAATGACGATGCGGCGAGAGCTTTCCTTGAAAGCTTCGGCGGCGATCTCGGCACCGCTGTCGCCACGCGGATCGCGGCCATGGAGCAGCGCGTAGCCGAGCTTGCCGGCGCGACGGTCGCCCGCATCGTCGGCGGCCTTCTCAGCGACGACCTGCAGCAACGGTCGCTCGCGGCCCTTTCGCGCGCCATCAGCGCCGCGGTCGCCGACAACGAGGCCGTCCGCATCGGTGTTCGGGGACCGCTCTCGCTGTTCGAGCCGCTGAAGACGGCGCTTGGATCCCGCGCCGCCAATCTCGACTTCACCGAGGCGCCGGGCTTCGACCTGACCGTCACCATTGACGAAACGGTGTTCGAGACGCGTATCGCCGAGTGGTCGGCGTCATTGTCGGAGGTTCTGTCATGAGCGCCATCGACCATGCCGAACCCCGGCATGAGATCATCATCGTCAAGCGCAATCACGACGGTCATGACGACGATCACCATGGTGGCGTGTGGAAGATCGCCTTCGCCGACTTTATGACGGCGATGATGTGCTTCTTCCTCGTCATGTGGCTGATCAACGCCGCCAACGAGCAGACCAAGGCGGCCGTCGCCAGCTATTTCAATCCGGTCGAGCTGATCGACCGCAATTCCAGCCGCAAGGGTCTCGAAGACCTTGGCGACGGCCCTAGCAAGGTCGGCCTGACCTCGGACAACCCGCAGGACGGCGCAACCAAGGCGGGCGATGACGGCAAGGGCGGCGCCGGCTCGTCCGAACGCCGGCAGACCAAGGATGGGGCGCAGGACGCCCGGCTCTCCGATGAAAAGCTGTTTGCCGATCCCTATGCGGTGCTGGCGGAAATCGCCGCAGACACGGGGGTGATGCAGAACGTCAGCGCCAAGGGCGAAGGCGGTGCTCAGGCAGCCGGCCCGGCGACCGGCGCCTCCGGCGGCGAATCCTATCGCGATCCGTTCGCGCCCGATTTCTGGTCGCAGCAGGTTGCAACGCCTGGCGCCGAGGCCACCGCCGAACGCACCAGGATCGATGGCGATCCGATCAAGCCCGGCGAGAAGGTCGCGACAGTCGCGGTGCCGAAGGTGAAGGCCGTTCCGGCTGCTCCCCCGCTGACGGCCGCGCCGCTGGAGCCGCTGGCAATCCCGGCAAAGACTGACGCCAAGAGCGGGCAAAAAAACGCGCCGGGCGAGGTTGAGAAGCCGGCGAGCGAAGGGAACAAGAGCGAGAAAGCACAGGGCGGGAAAGCCGAAGCCGACAAGCGCGAGCTTGCGGCTGGCGACACCAAGGCGGAAGCGGCGAAAGCGGAAAAGGCCGAACCGGAGCAAGCCGCCGACAAGGGCGACAAGGCGCCGAGCAAAGCCGCTATTCAGGAAGCGGCGGATATCAAGAAGGAACTCGCCAAGGCATTCCTGCCGGGCGAAAAACTCGCCGACGGCGTCTCGGTCGAAGCCACCGACAAGGGCGTCGTCATTTCGATCACCGACCAGCTCGATTTCGGCATGTTCGAGATCGGCTCGGCCATGCCGCGCCGCGAGCTGGTGCTGGCGATGGAAAAGATCGGCCACATCATCAACGAGAAGAAGGGCACCATCACAATCAGCGGCCACACCGACGCGCGGCCGTTCCGCAGCGACACTTACGACAATTGGCGGCTGTCCACCGCGCGCGCCCATTCGGCCTACTACATGCTGGTGCGCGGCGGCGTCGACGAGAGCCGCGTCACCGAGGTCGCGGGCTTCGCCGACCGGCAGCCAAAGATCGCCTCCGATCCGATGGCGGCCGCGAACCGTCGCATCGAAATCCTGATGGCGGCCGGCGGATGAGGGGCGGAACCGTCATCGGCGGCGCGATAGGGCATTTCACCGTTTCACCGAAACGGCGAACCGCTCCATCTCCTTGTTTTGACGCAATTCCGAACGGAAGACCGTTTCACACTTTTCCTGGAATTGCTCTGGCGCTGCTGCTGCTCGCCGCGGCGCCGTCATCAGCCGCCTTCGCGCAGGACACCCTGCAACCCTATCAGCTGGTGCGTTCGCTGCAGCTGATCCAGGACCGTATCGCGGGCGGTGATCATGCCGCGCTGCCGATGCAGGCGAAACTCCTCGAAATGATCGACGCGCGGATGCGCGATGCGAATGCCGAGGATCTCAAGGAGCCCAAGAATTTCCGCGCTTTGCTGGTCTATGGCATGAGCGGCGGCAATCCGGTTACGGTCGCGGCGGCGGCTTCGCGCGCACTAACCGATCCGCAAAGCGTCGCCATCGCCAAGGGCGTCGTCGCCTATCTGAACGGGCGGCCGGCCGAGGCGATCGAAATGCTGAAGCCGATCGATCCGATGGGCGTGCCCGCCGACATCGGCGCCTTCCTGGCGCTGGTCAAGGGCTCACTGCTAGCGACCGACGATCCTGCCCAGGCGCTCGCTCTGCTGGACGAGGCGCGCCTGCTCAGCCCCGGCACGCTGGTCGAGGAGGCAGCGCTTCGCCGCTCCGTGGGCATCGCGGCCGCGCAGGGCGACGCCGCCCGTTTCGCGCTGGCTTCGACCCAGTATGTCGCGTCCTATCTCTATTCGCCTTACGCAAGCCAGTTCGCCGATGCCTTTGTCTCCGGCCTCATGACGCTGCATATGGCGATCAGCCAGGACAAGATCGCCGACATCACCTCGATGATGGATTCCGAGCGCGAGAAGGTGATCTACCTGCGCATCGCACGCCGCGCCGCGATCGACGGGATGACGGAGCTGTCGGCCTTCGCCTCGGCCAAGGCGGAGCTCGGCCGCAACGGCAATAGTAACCAGGACGACCCGCGCACCCAGCTCTATTCGAGCCTTTCCACCATGACATCGGCCAGCGTCGACGAGGTGCGTGCCAAGCTCGGCAAGATCGATCGCGGCAAGCTTTCGCAAAGCGACCGCGACCTGCTTGACGCCGCGCGGGCTGTCGCGGGCGAAGTGGTGGCGCCGGTGAAGGCGACCGCCAAGGCCGGCGCTGCGCCGGCAACAGTTGCGAAAGGTGACGACGCGAAATCCGCGGCCGCGGCCGATCCGGCCAATGCGGACTTGCCTCCGGTGGAAGGGGCGATGCCCGACCAGCCGTCGGTCGCGGCCAGCGATCCGTCGGTCGCGGCCAGCGATCCGCCGGTCGCGGCGAGCGATCAGGCCAGAGACACGCCACCCGCGGCTTCGCCGCCCCCTGCCCCGCAGCCGGCGCAAAAAACGGCTGAAACACCGGCGGCCGCTCCTGTACCGGCTGACGCCGCGCCGGTGGTGCAGGCATCCGCGCCGGCGGCGGCGCCCGATGCGCAAGACCCTGTCGATGCGGCGGTGGCCAGCACGCGCCGTCAGCTAGACCAGATCGACCAGCTACTCGGAGCAGCCCCGAAATGACCAGCGTCAACCAGACCCTGCCGGGCTTTGCTTCGACCCAGTCCCAGCCCAGGCAGCATGCCGCCGGCGGCAAGGATGGGGATCAGGATTTCGGTGAGATGGTGCATGGGACCGAGAGGCCCGATCGGCCGCAGGACAGGCCCACGAGCGGACCGGTCGTGCCGGACGCTCATCAGGCAAAGCGATCGCCGGCCAGCGACGGCAAGGAGGAGCCGGACCCGCAGAGGAAAACCGGCTCTCAGAAAGCAGCGACGGGAAAGTCCGCGAAGACCGACGGCCAGGCGAAGCCAACGGCGAGCAAGGATGCCACGGCGCAAGCCAGCGATTCCGCGCCGCTACAGGACCGCTTGCCGTTGCTGATGGCGCTGAGCGACATGAAGCATTTCGCGCAATCGTCGGGCACGGGCAGCAAGACTTCCGCCGACGGTGAAGAGGGTTCCGGCGAGCACGGCTTGCCGGAACTGCGGCTGCGGGCTGGCAAGCGCGCGGTAGTCGACAACTCCGCCGAGCCGCTGTCGCGATCCGCCCGCTCGACGATGGCGGAAGGTTCGGGGCCCGATTTCGGGCAGGAGCCGGCAAAGGCGAAAGTGGCCTTGGATATGCCGGGCCGGCGCGATGCCGAAGCGTTGCCGGTGCAAGGGGATGACACGCAGGCCGACAGCGCATTGCCGCCGCAGGGCTGGCGGCCGACCTCCGCTTCCAAGGCTTCGCAACAGTCTCAATCCGCGCAGCAGACACCGGCCAAGCAGTCCTCTTCGGCCGGGCGCATGGAAGTCGTCAGCCAGCAGAGCTTTCCGGCGCCGGCGCAAAACCCGATCAGCCAGACGGCATCGGCGCTGGTTGAAGCGCTTGCCTCCGACAACGGCGTCCAGCAGGCCTTTGCGAGTGCCTCGGCAGGCTTGCAGACGACCAACTCTGTTGCCGTTCCGACACATGTGCTGAAGATCGAGCTCCACCCTTCGGAGCTCGGGTCGGTCACCGCCAGCCTGCGGCTCTCGGGGGAGCAACTGTCGATTGAGATGAAGCCCGAGACACACGAGGCATATCGTCGTCTCACCGCCGATAGCGATGCCATCATCAAGTCCATGCGCAGCCTCGGCTTCGATGTCGACAAGGTGACCATTCTACAACCCTCGATAGCAGCACACGCAGCCAGCCGCGCCGACGCGAGCAGCGCCATGCCGATGTCGACGGGTCGCGACCAGCCTTCGTTCCAGCCCGGGAACTCAGGCGGCAACAGCGCGGGCGGCGGCCGGCAACCGGGAAGGAACGAGGGCAATGGCGCACAGGAATTCGGGCGTGCCGCTTCGCCTGTTGGCGAGCGCGCTGGCGACGATATGTTTATCTAGTTTCGCCGCCGGCACGGCCAACGCCGCCGCCAATCCCTGCGAGCCGGAGATCCTGCGCGCCGCCGATCGCTACGGCGTGCCGGCCGGGATTCTCTATGCGGTCGGCCTGACCGAGACTGGAAAGAAAGGCAGCCTTCAACCTAATGCCTTGAATATAGAAGGAAAAGCCGTCTTTCCGCGCGACCGCGGTGAAGCGCTCGCGACATTCGAGAATGCTCGTCGCGAGGGCAAGACGTTGATCGACCTCGGCTGCATGCAGATCAACCATCACTATCATGGCGATCATTTCCGCAGCGTTGAGGACATGCTCGACCCGCATCAGAACGTCGACTACGCGGCACGCTTCCTGGCCAGCCTGCACGCCCGGCATGTGACCTGGTCGATGGCTGTCGCCCGTTACCATGCCGGCCCCGACAACGACCCCGCGCAGAAGGTCTATGTCTGCCGCGTCATCGCCAATATGGTCGCCACCGGCTTTGGCAAATGGACGCCGAATGCCAACGCCTTCTGCAATCAGTAGTTGCTTCATCCCGAGTGCCGATCGGCCTTCGCCAGCCTACCCGCCGGCGCCAATATTCGTGCGCCAACAGTTGGCGCGAATACACCTGCACAACCGCTTTTATTACGGCTCCCAAAAAAACTCCCAAGAAAATAGCTACAAGAAATGATGGTTTTTCAGGATTCGTCGAGCCGGGTACCCCTTTCCGCACGGGGCAAGTGAAATGATTCGGAGGGCGGGCCGATGATCGTGATCGTTGACGAGCGAGAGCTCGTGACTGAGGGCTACTCTTCACTTTTCGATCGCGAGGGGGTGGCCACTGCCGGCTTCGCGCCAGGCGAATTCGGCGAGTGGGTGAGTTCCGCCGCCGACACCGATCTCAGATGCGTCAGGGCCTTTCTCATCGGCGACTGCCGCGAGGGCGCGATATCGCCGCGCCAGATCCGCGACCGCACCGGCGCGCCGGTGATCGCGCTCAGCGAACACCATTCGCTCGAACACACGCTGCGGCTGTTCGAAAGCGGCGTCGACGACGTCGTCCGCAAGCCTGTCCATATCCGCGAGATACTCGCTCGTATCACCGCCATCCGCCGCCGCGGTTCCGAAGAGGCCGCCTACACCGAAGTCGGCTCGATGCGCATCTTCATGGATGGTCGCGATCCGGAGATCGACGGCGAGCCGCTGCCGCTGCCGCGGCGCGAGCGGCGCATCCTGGAATATCTGGCCAGCAACCGCGGCCGGCGCGTGACCAAGACGCAGGTCTTCAACGCCATCTACGGCATCTTCGACGAGGAGGTCGAGGAGAACGTGGTGGAGAGCCACATCTCGAAGCTGCGCAAGAAGCTGCGTGAGAAGCTCGGCCACGACCCGATCGATTCCAAGAGGTTTCTCGGCTACCGGCTGGTATTTTGATGGCCGCCCAGGGCACATCCCGCGCCAGCCTCGCGCAAGACACGAGGCATAGCTTTATGGCCTCCTACCCAGACACTGCGGAGATGTATCGATGAGCCTCTACGGAATGATGCGAACCGGCGTTTCCGGCATGAACGCGCAGGCCAACCGCCTCTCCGCGGTGGCCGACAACATCGCCAATTCGGACACCACCGGCTACAAGCGCTCTTCGGCCGAGTTCTCGACACTGATCATGCCCGGCACCGGCGGCGCCTATAATTCGGGCGGCGTGACGACGACGATCCGCTCCGCCGTCAGCACGCAAGGCGTCATGACATACACCACCTCGGTGTCCGACCTTGCCGTCAACGGCGACGGCTTCTTCGTCGTGCAGAATGCCAGCGGCACGCCCTACCTCACCCGTGCCGGCTCCTTCGTACCGGACGCGCAAGGCCGGCTGGTCAATGCCGCGGGCTACCAGCTCATGGCCTACAGCTACGCCAATGGCGAGCCGGCCGCGACCGCCAACGGCTTCGAAGGCCTCGTGCCGGTGCAGATCTCCGACCAGCAAATGACGGCGACGCCGAGCACGGAAGGCAACTTCACCGGCAATCTGCCCGCGGGCGCCACCCCGCCCTCCGGTCCGCTGCCGTCCACGAACAGCGCGACCGCCGAATACACATCGAAGACCTCGCTGGTTGCCTATGACAATCTGGGCAACAAGAAACTCCTCGACGTCTACTTCACCAACACCGGCGCCGGTACCTGGGAGGTCTCGGTGTTCGATCAGTCGAAGGCGACGGCAGGCACCTCTTTCCCCTATACGGGCGGCGCGCTGGGATCGGCCAACCTCACCTTCGACACCACCACGGGCAAGCTGACCGGCGCCACCACGGGCGTCTCCTTCACGGTGCCGGGCGGCGCGACGATGAATCTCGATCTTTCCCAGCTGACGCAGCTCGGCACCGGCTTCACCGTTGCTGATGCCAAAGTCAACGGCAATGCGCCGAGCTCCATCCAGAAGGTCCAGATCGGCCAGGACGGCGTCATCTACGCGCAGTTCGAGGATGGCTCGACCAAGGCGCTGTACAAGATCCCGCTGGCCGACGTTCAGAGTCCCGACAACCTCACCGCCATGCCCGGCAACGTCTATGTGCAAAGCACCGATTCCGGCGCGGTTCACATCGGCTTTGCCAATGAAGGCAAGCTCGGCTCCATCGTCTCCGGAGCGCTCGAAAACTCTAACGTCGATATCGCCGAGGAACTGACCAACATGATTGCGGCGCAGCGCAGCTACACCGCCAATTCCAAGGTCTTCCAGACCGGTTCGGACCTGATGGACGTTCTCGTCAACCTGAAGAGATAAACGACGGGCGCCGCCCGTGAAAGATCAGCATGTCGCTTTCCTCCGCACTAAGCATTGCCCAGTCGGCGCTCCTGGCCACGTCCAAGCAAACCAGCGTCGTATCGCGCAATGTGGCCGATGCGTCGAACCCGGACTATACCCGCCGCATCGCCGTGGTAACCAGCACGGCACCCGGCGCCAGGGCGGTGGAAATCCAGCGCGCCGCGAATGATCTGCTGTTCCGCCAGAACCTTTCGGCGCTGTCGGCATGGAGCGGCCAGAGCGCGCTTTACAACGGCATGGATCAGCTCGATCTCTCGGTCAACGGGGTCGACAACGCGTCGTCCCCCTCGACGGCGATCGCCAATCTGCAGCAGTCCCTGCAGCTCTACGCCACCACGCCGTCGAACCAGAACCTCGGCACCAGCGTCGTCGACGCCGCCAAGCAGGTGGTGAATTCGCTGAACAGCGGCACCAAGGCGATCCAGCATTTCCGCACCCAGGCCGACAGCCAGATCGCCACCGCCGTCAACGACCTCAACTCGCTGCTCAGCCAGTTCCAGGATGCCAACAAGGCCGTCATCTCGGGCACACGTTCAGGCACGGACGTGTCCGATGCGCTCGACCAGCGCGACGCGCTCCTGAAGAAGATATCGGAATATGTCCCGGTCTCGACCTTCACGCGCGGCGACAACGACATGGTCATCACCACCAAGGACGGCTCGACGCTGTTCGAGACCGTACCGCGCTCAGTGACCTTCACGCCGTCGGCCGGCTACTCGGCCGGTACGCCCGGCAACACGATCTACATCGACAACGTGCCGGTTTCGGCAGGCACCAGCGACAGCACCACCGCCGACGGCAAGCTTGCGGGCCTGCTGAAGCTGCGCGACGGTGTCGCTTCGACCATGCAGAGCCAGCTCGACGAAATCGCGCGTGGCCTTATCACGGCATTTGCCGAGACCGCGCCATCGCAGCCCAACGCGACCGGCCTGTTCACCTGGTCCGGCGCGCCGGCAATTCCGGCCGCTGGCACCCTGGTCGACGGCCTCGCCGGCTCGATCAGTGTCAACGCCGCCTTTGATCCGAGCGCCGGCGGCAATCCGGCTCTGTTGCGCGACGGGGGCGCCAACGGCGCGGCCTATGTCGCCAACACCAGCGGCGGCGCATCCTATTCGGACCTCCTGATCGGCTACGGCAACAAGCTGGATCAGCCGATGGCCTTCGATACCTCGGCTGGCATCACCGTCAGCTCCGGCGTCTCCGACTATGCGGCCAATGCCATCGGCTGGTTCGAAGGCGTCCGCCAGCAGGCCTCGACCAATGCCGACAGCAAGCAGGCGCTGGCCGCACGCACGGCCCAGGCGCTGTCCAACGACACCGGGGTCAATGTCGACCAGGAGATGTCGCTGCTTCTCGATCTGGAGCACACCTATCAGGCCTCGGCGCGTATGATGAAGACCGTAAGCGATATGCTGGACGCGCTGATGAGCGCGGTAGGATAATTCATGAAAGCGACAGCCGTTTCCTCAGCCGCCATCTCCAATGCCTTGCGCTACCAGCAGGCGCGCATGCAGGCCGACCTCGTCAAGGCGACAACGGAATCCTCGACCGGCAAGGTAGCCGATGTCGGCCTGGCGCTTGGCGGACGCACGACCCAGGCCGTCACCTTCCAGCGCGATCTCGACCGGCTGAACGGCATCGTCGATTCCAACGCGCTCGTCACCGCGCGCCTGACATCGACCCAGAATTCGCTCGGCCAGATCGCCTCTACTGCGCAGAGCTTCCTGTCCGCGCTGACCAGCGGCGTGTCGGGCGACTCATCGACCAATATCCTGCGGACCGCCGGCGCCTCGGCGCTGCAGCAGATGACGGGCATCCTGAACACCAGTGTCAACGGCGAATATTTGTTTGCCGGCACCAACACCGACGTCAAGCCGGTCGACGATTTCAGCGCCGCCGGCTCGCCGGCCAAGGCGGCATTCGACGCCGCCTTCACCAGCTATTTCGGCTTTACCCAGACGGCCCCGGCGGCAGCCAACATCACCGCCGCCCAGATGGACGATTTCATCACCACCAAGGTCGAGCCGCAATTCCTGGGCGCAGGCTGGCAGACCAACTGGTCGAGCGCCACCGACGATCAGATCACCAGCCGTATTTCGCTCAACGAAACCACCCAGACCTCGGTCAACGCCAACGAGCAGGGCATCCGCAAGCTTGCCATGGCGGCCGCCATGGTCAGCAGCCTGGTCACCGGCGGCATCAGCGAGGCCGCACAGAACGCGGTCGTCAGCCGCGCGCAGGCGCTTGTCGGCGAAGCCATCGGCGGCATTACCCAGTTGCGAGCCGAAACGGGCCTCGCGCAGCAGCGCGTGTCCGATGCCAGCGACCGCATGAAGACCCAGGTCGATCTCTTCGAGAAGCACATCGTCAATCTCGAAGGCGTCGATCCGGCGGAAGCCGCTACCCGCGTCGCCGACCTGACGCAGCATATCGAGACGTCCTTCGCCTTGACCGCGCGTCTGCAGCGGCTCAGCCTGCTCAACTATCTGACCTGAACACATAAACCAGAACGCCAGAGCGCCGACGATGTATCAATTCTCATACGCCGACATCCAGACCGACTCCGTCGCCGATGCCAAGGACCGGGAGCGGCAGTTGCTCACCCGATCGATCGACATGCTGGCCGCGGCAGCCGCCATTGGCACCGATTCGATGGAAGCGGTCGAGGCGCTGCACTTCACCAACCGCGTCTGGACCACCTTCGTCGAGGATCTCGGCTCCAGCGACAACGCCCTGCCCAAGGAGCTGCGCGCCAACCTGATCTCCATCGGCCTGTGGCTGCTGCGCGAAACGGAAGACATCCGCCAGGGCCGCACCAACAATTTCGAAGGATTGATCGAGGTCTCCCAGATCATACGCGACGGCATCCAATGACCAACACGCTGAAGATTTCGCTGAAGCCCAACGAGAAGATCTATATCAACGGGGCGGTGATCCGCGTCGACCGCAAGGTCACCATCGAGCTGATGAATGACGTGCAGTTCCTGCTCGAAAGCCATGTCATCCAGGCCGACCAGGCCTCGACGCCGCTCAGGCAGCTTTATTTCATCGTCCAGATCATGCTGATCAACCCGGCGGGCGCCGCCGAGGCGCGCGACATGTTCCGCCGCTCGCTGCCGATGCTGATTGCCAGCTTCGAGAACCAGGACATCTGCAAGGGCCTGAAGCAGATCGACCGCATGGTCGGCGAGGACGATATCTATGAGGCGCTGAAGGCTATCCGCGCGCTCTATCCGCTCGAGCGCAGGGCGCTCGAGGACAATGACGACATTCCCGAAACGCCCCGCGCATTGGCTGTAGGAGCATAAGATGGCCGTCGACATGACGACGACGATCCCGGTTGGCGCCAACAAGGCCAGCCAGCAGACCTCGAAGACAGCGGTAGACTACCAGTCGTTCCTGAAGCTCTTGATCGCCGAGATGAAGAACCAGGACCCGACCAAGCCGATGGATTCGACCCAGTATGTCGCGCAGCTCGCCACCTTCTCCCAGGTCGAGCAGTCAGTGCAGACCAACACCAAGCTCGATCAGATCATGCAGTCCTCGGCATTGTCACAGGCCGACGCGCTGATCGGCCGCTCAATCACCTCGGCCGACGGCAAGACCACCGGAACGGTGGCTTCGGTGACGCTCTCCAGCAGCGGCCTGATCGCGGTGCTGCAGGATGGCACACAGGTCCCCGTTGGCGCAGGTGTGTCGATCAAGCCGGCCAGCTAGGCTGTCGATCAACGGAGTGCCCGCATGAACGAGGCCGACGCCCTCGATATCGTCCAGTACGCGGTGTGGACGGTTCTTACCGCTTCCGCCCCCGTGGTGCTGGTGGCGATGGTCGTCGGCATCGGCATCGCGCTCATCCAGGCGCTGACCCAGATTCAGGAAATCACCCTGACCTTCGTGCCGAAGATCGTCGCCATCATGCTTGTGGTGGCGCTGACCGGCCCGTTCATCGGCAGCCAGATCTCGGCCTTCACCAACGTCATCTTCGAGCGCATCGAACACGGTTTCTGACGCGAAACCGCGGCGGACGTCGAGCGGCATCCACGCGAGCCGGAAGATCGCTTGCGGCGGCGTTTGTTGCAGCTAGATTGTAAGCGCGCCGGCATCGGCCGGCGTCGTTGTCTCAGGCGATTTTTCTGGAAGCGATGCATCAAGCAAGAACAGCCGGCAGGCCATGTGCGGAATAGCCGGCGTCTGGCGAAAGCGCGATCCGATCGGCAGCGGCGATCTCTCCGATATCGTGCGCATGATGCTGGCATTGGCGCATCGCGGTCCCGACGATCACGGCAACTGGAACAACGCCCGCCTGGCGCTCGGCCACCGCCGGCTGACCATCATCGATCCATCGCCCGCCGCGCGCGAGCCGATGCTGACCGCGTCCGGCGACGGCGTGCTGTGCTACAACGGCGAGGTCTACAATTTTCGCGCGCTGCGCAAGACACTGGAGGCGGAAGGCCTGACGTTCCGCACGGTGTCCGACACCGAGGTGGTGCTGCAGGCCCTTCACCACTGGGGTCCGCAGAAGGCGGTGCCGTTGTTCGACGGCATGTTCTCCTTCGCCTATTTCGATGCCCGCGACGGCGCCTTGTGGCTTGCCAGGGACCGGCTGGGCATCAAACCGATGTCGGTCGCCGAAACCGGCGACCGCTTGCTGTTCGCGTCCGAGGACAAGGCGATCCTTGCCTGCCAAGACTTTGCGCGCCGGATCGACACGCGCGAGCTGACATTGCGGCTGGCCTGGCAAAGCCGCGATTCGAGCTACAGCGTCTTCGACGGCATCGAGCGGCTGCCGCCGGCCGGCCTGTGGAAAATCACCGGGGATGGCATCGAGAAGCGCCGCTTCTGGCATATCCTCGACGTCCTGGAGACCGCGCGCATCGCCGGCGACAACACCTCCGACGCCGGACATATGACAATGCTTCAGACGCTGCTTGAGGAAAGCGTCGAGCTGCATTGCATCGCCGATACCAGCCTTGCCACAGCCTGCAGCGGTGGCGTCGATTCCGGCCTGATCACCGCGCTTGCCACACGCTTCAGGCCTGAGCTGCACGGCTATGTCGTCGACCCGAAGCTCGGCCGCAGCGAGGCGCAGGACGCCGAGCGGACCGGTCGCCATGTCGGCGTCAGCCTGCGACGGGTGCCTTTCGACAGGGACCGGTTTCTCGAGCTTTGGCCGCGTGCGGTCTGGCATCTTGAAACCGACGGCTGGCACGCCAGCCATGCCGCGCTGCTGGCGCTTGCCGACCAGTGCCGCGCCGA
This sequence comes from Mesorhizobium sp. Arg314, assembly GCF_053714275.1. NCBI lineage: Bacteria > Pseudomonadati > Pseudomonadota > Alphaproteobacteria > Hyphomicrobiales > Phyllobacteriaceae > Mesorhizobium > Mesorhizobium sp. Arg314. The sequence continues at coordinate 16,447 of NZ_JBSKBP010000008.1, forward strand.
CGGCGTCAAGGTGCTGCTCACCGGCGAGGGTTCCGACGAGCTGTTTGGCGGCTATAAATGGCAGGCATCGACGATGCGGCTCTGGCGCCAATCCTGGCTGCAGCGCCTGTTCCGCTCGAAGGCCAGGCGCGACCGCAAATTCGCGGAGTTACGGCGTACCCCGTTCCGCAACTCGATCGGTCGTGGCTCGCCTTCGGACCGAGCCATGGCGCTCAGAGCCCTGTCGCCGGAGCTGAACTTCCTGCAGACAAAGCTGTTCGACAGGCTGGAGGGCGTCACGCCGCCTGGCGACCGCGCGTTCCTTGCAGCCTGTTTGTACGACCTCTACTCGCACCTGCAGGACCTGCTGCATCGGCACGACCGGTTGAGCATGGCAGCGTCGGTCGAGCTCAGGGTGCCGTTCCTCGAGAACAGGCTCATCGACTTCGCCATTCATTTGCCGCGCAGGCAGAAATACCGCGACCGGACCGGCAAGTGGCTGCTGAAAAAGGTCGCCGAACGCCACCTCCCGCATGAAAATATCCGCGCGGCGAAAAACGGTTTCGAGATCGCAGACGCTTTTTCAGCCGGCACGCAGGGCCTGCTGCGCGGCGGTCTGCTGCGCGACGCGATGAAATGGTCTTCTTCCGAGTTGGACGACCTTATCGACATGGCAAGGAGCCAGGAAACGTCGCGCCTGCGCCTCGTCGGCATGGAAATGCTGCTCAGGCTCTACATGGGCGGCGAGACGACAGGCAGCCTGAGCGAGGCCCTGCACGCCGAAACGAAAAGCGGGAAATAGCCAAAAGTTGGTCCAGACCGGCCAGATGCTTGGTCTAAAGCTTCGCCGACGCATTTTCGCCTTTGCCGTCCTATTGTTGGGTCGCACTCTTTGGCGAGTCGCCGGCCTTCCGGGCGCGACGCGCATTATAGCGGAAGGGCGCAACCATGATCGACGACGAGCCGGAAAGCGAACGCGTCTCGGCGCTGGCGCCGTTCCGGCACGGCATCTTCCGCGCCGTCTGGTCGGCCAGCCTTGTGTCGAATTTCGGCGGTCTGATCCAAGGCGTCGGCGCCGCCTGGATGATGACCACGATCGCCACCTCGTCCTATCAGGTGGCGCTGGTCCAGGCCTCGACCACCTTGCCGATCATGTTGTTCGCGCTCGTTGCCGGCGCCATCGCCGACAGCTTCAACCGCCGCAAGGTGATGCTGGTGGCGCAGACCTTCATGCTGGTCGTCTCGGCGCTGCTGACCTTGTTCACCTGGCTCGGCTGGATGACACCCTGGACGCTGCTTGCCTTCACCTTCCTGATCGACAGCGGCACGGCGCTGAACAGCCCGGCATGGCAGGCATCGGTCGGCGACATGGTGCCGCGCGCCAAGGTGCCGGCTGCGGTCGCGCTCAACTCGCTTGGTTTCAACATCACCCGCAGCGTCGGCCCGGCCATCGGCGGCGTCATCGTCGCTGCCGCCGGTGCGGCCGCGGCCTTCGCCGCCAACGCCGTCAGCTATATCGGCCTGATCGTCGTGCTCGCCCGCTGGAAGCCGACGCTGCCCGAGCAAACCCTGCCGCGCGAGTCGCTGGGTGCCGCGATGGGCGCCGGCCTGCGCTATGTCGCAATGTCGCCCAACATCGCCAAGGTGCTGGTCCGCGGTTCGGCCTTCGGCTTCAGCGCCGGCGCGGTGCTGGCACTGTTGCCGCTGGTGGCGCGCGACGTCGTCAAGGGCGATGCGCTGACCTACGGCATCATGCTCGGCGCTTTCGGCATCGGCGCGGTCGGCGGCGCGTTGATCAGCGTTAGGCTGCGGCAGCTGCTGTCCAGCGAGGTGATGGTGCGCATGGCCTTTTGCGGCTTCGCGCTCTGCGCCTTCAACGCCGCCGTCAGCCACAATGCCTGGCAGACATCGGCGGGCCTGCTCATCGGCGGCGCCTGCTGGGTGATCGCGCTCTCGCACTTCAACGTCACGGTGCAGATGTCGACGCCGCGCTGGGTGGTCGGACGCGTGCTGTCGATCTACCAGACCGCGACCTTCGGCGGCATCGCGCTGGGCAGCTGGATCTGGGGCGTCGTCGCCGATGCGCATGGCGCGGAAACCGCGTTGATCGCGGCCGCGGTCGCGATGCTGGCCGGCGGCGCCATCGGCTTTGTTCTGCCATTGCCGCAGCAGACGACGCTCAACCTCGACCCGCTCAACCGGTTCAAGGAACCGATGCTGGCGCTCAACCTCAGGCCACGCAGCGGCCCGATCGCCATCATGATCGAGTACATCATCCGCGAGGACGACGTGCCGGAATTCCTGGCGACCATGGCCGAGCGCGGCCGTATCCGTCGCCGCGACGGCGCACGCAACTGGACTTTAGCCCGCGACCTTGAAAATCCCGGCATCTGGATCGAGCACTACCACACGCCGACCTGGGTCGAGTACATCCGCCACAACCGGCGCGCCACCCATGCCGACGCCGTGATCGGCGAACGCATCCGCGCGCTGCACAGCGGCGAGAATCCGCCGCGTGTGCGCCGCATGATCGAGCGCCCGACCACCGCGGGCACGGCGCTTGTCTCACCCAAAGGCCCGATCGAGCACTGATCGCATGCCGCCTGGCAGACGACATGCACCAGGGGAGCAACGATCAGTCGGAGCTCTGGATCATGTAGAGCTTGCGGGTGGTCTCATGGATGCGCCACTCGCCCTTCCATCCTTGCGGCAGGACGAGGAGGTCGCCCGGGCCTAGCTCACGCATCTCGCCATCGGCGCGGCTCACCTCGACGCGGCCGGAAATGATGTGGCAGATCTCGGACGAGTTCGTGCGGTCGGCGGTGAAGCGGCCGGGCGTGCATTCCCAGATGCCGATGTCGATGGTCCCGTCCGGCGACTGGAAGAAGGAACGCACGGCTTCGACCTGATCCCCTTCGATCGAGGTCGGCTTCGGTGAAAAGGCGCCGATGTCGGCCTTGGCAAGGTCGTGGAAAGTCGAAAGGTCGATCAAGCTGGTCTCCATGATCAATGGCCCGTGAGGCCGTCGGCCAAAGCTGCAAGTTTCGAAGTGTGATTGAGCCCTGCGGCCTCGCGTTGGTCGGCGATGCGGTAGAGCTGGTACATCGAGTGCACGCCCATCCAGCGCAACGGCTCCGGCTCCCACGGCCGCACCTTGCGGTTGACCCACGGCAGCCGCGTCAGCTCGCTGTCCTGGCCGAGCACGAGATCGGTCAGTGTGCGCCCCGACAGGTTGGAGCTCGACACGCCGAGCCCGACATAGCCGCCGGCCCAGCCGATGCGCGTTCTGGGGTCGAGGCCGACCGTCGTGCACCAGTCGCGCGGCACGCCGAGCACGCCGCACCAGGCATGATCGATGCGGCACCCGGCCGTCTGCGGCAGGAGCGTCGTCAGGATCGTGTGCAACTGGTCGATCGTCGCCTGCTGCGTCTGGCCGTTGACGTCCGTGCGCGAGCCATAGCGGTAAGGCACGCCCCGCCCGCCCATGGTGATGCGCCCCTCACGCGTGCGCTGGGCGTAGCAATAGGCATGCGCGGCATTGCCGAGCAGCTCATGCCCCTCCCAGCCGATTTTGCGCCAGAGTTCTTCCGACAGCGGCTCGGTGACGATCTGCGCGCTGTTGAGTGCCAGCCAGGTCCGCTCCTCTCCCGGAATGCCGGCGGTGAACCCTTCCGTGGCGCGGATGATGGTTTCGGCCCGCACCGTGCCCCGATCCGTGCTCACAACGCCCTTTGCGATCGCCGTCACCGTCGTCTTCTCGTAGATCGAAACACCAAGTCTTTCGACCGCCGCCGCCAGCCCGCGCACCAACTTGGCCGGCTGCACCCGCGCCTGGCCGTGGATGACGAAGCCGCCCATGACATTTTTGATGTTGATACGCGCGCGTGTCGCGTCGGCGTCGAGAAGTTCGATGCGCTCGGGGTCGGCATCCCAGGAGCGGATCGTCCCGCACTCTTCGCGCACACGCTCCAGCTGCGCCGGATTGGTGGCGACCGTCAGATTGTCGGCGCGGCGGATGTCAGCATCGATGCCTTCCTCGGTTGCCACCCAGATCACCTCGTCGACGCAGCCGGCCATCGCCTTCTGCATGGCGGTGACGCCTTGCCGTGTCGAAGTCTTCAGATACTTCTCGCGCGACCACCCGAAGCCGCCCGACAGCCAGCCGCCATTGCGCCCCGAAGCACCGAAGCCGGCGAACTCCCGCTCGACGAGCACGATGCGCAGCGATGGCTTCGCCTTCTTCAGATAATAGGCGGTCCACAGCCCGGTATAGCCGGCGCCGACGATTGCGACATCCGCCTCGATGTCGCCCGGCAAAGGCGGACGCGGCGCGGGGATCGCACCCAGATCTGCATACCAGAACGAGATGTCGCCGTTGCGCCTGACTTGCATGGGATGGTTTCCGGGATTGATCGCCTTATTGGCTGGATTGTCGATCGGTCAGCCCTCGCCCGACAGGTCGCGCCGCGCCTTGTCGAGCTCTTCGGCGTAGCGGCGCATCAGATGGCTTTCGGTGAGCAGGCCGAGAACGATGCGCTCGTCGAAGTCCTCGACCACCGCCAGCTCTTCGGCCCCCGTGCGCTGGAACGTCTCGGCGGCGGTCTGGACGTTCATCGACGGCACCAGCACCGCATCCTTGAACTGCGCGAGCGCGCTTACCGGCGTGGCGCCATCGGAAAGATCGCTGTGCAATTCTGGCACCAGCAGCATGCCGACATACTGGTCTGCCTGCTCGACAGCGATGACGCGCTGCCCGGAGCCGAGCGGGATCTCCTTGCGGAATTCGGCGAGCGTGATGGAGGCGGGAATGGTGCGGACATCCTTGCGCATCATCGAGCCGACGGTGAGGCTTCGCATCCAGCCAACGTCGTGGGCACTGCGGATCGTCTCGCCGCGCAGATGGAAGCGCCAGGTCGAGAAGGAGTAGCCGAAGGTCTCGCGCACCAGGATCGCCGACATGATCGAGGCCGCCAGCACCACGCCGGTGAGCGTCAGGTCGCGGGTGGACTCCAGCGCCAGGAACGTCATGGTCAGCGGACCGCCGACGACGCCAACCGCAAGCGATGTCATGCCGACGACGGCGGCGACCGCCGGGTCGATGCCAACCGACGGCGCGGTCAACGCCATGACGCCGGCAAAGACTTTGCCGAGCAAGGCCCCCAGGAACAGCGAGGCGAAGAACAGGCCGCCGCGGAAGCCGGAGCCGAGCGAGATGGCGGAGGCGGCCAGCTTCATCACGAAGACGCTCGCCACCACCGGAAGCGCGTAATTCATGGCGAACTCGCGGTGCAGCGCGCCATGGCCGCTGGAGAGCACTTGCGGCGTGACCAGCCCCAACAGGCCGACGAAGATGCCGCCGATGAAGGGCCTGACCGACGCGTCGATCGACAGCCGCACGAAAAGGCGCTCGACGATGCTCACCAGATGCATGATCGCGATCGAGGCCGCCCCGCCGAGCAGTCCCAGCAGCAGGAACGGCACATACTCGCTGGCGGTCAATGTCGGCAGACCCGAGAGCTCCAGCGGGAACGGCACGCCGCCGAACACTTCCGCCGTCAGCGAGGCGGCGATCGCCGCCGCCATCACCGGAGCCACATTGGCGACGGAGTAGATGCCGATGACCAGTTCGAAACCGTAGAAGGCGCCGGTCAGCGGCGCGTCGAAGGCGGCCGAGATCGCGCCGGCGGCACCGCACCCGACCAGCATGCGAACATCGTTGCGGCGCAGCCGGAACGCGCGCGCCAGCCGCGAGGCGAAGCCGGAGCCGATCTGCGTATAGCCGGCTTCCAATCCGACCGAGGCGCCGAAACCGCTGGAAATCATCGTCTGCGCCACGATGATGAAGGTGTCGGTGAGCGACATGCGCCCGCCATAGAGCGCATTGGCCTCGATCGGGTCGACGGGGGTGCGGAACTTGCGCTTTCGCAGCCAGATCACGGAAAGGCCGAGCAGCAGGCCGCCTATCGCCGGGAACATCGCCTGCACCGGATCGGCAAGCGAGAACATCGCCGAAAGCCTGCCGCCCGGCTGCACGTCGAACAGCAGGTAGTGCATGCCTTGCACCAGCGCGCTCATGCCGGTGACCAGTGCACCCGCGATCACGCCGACCATGCCGGCCATCAGCACGATCACGATGCCGCGCGCCTCGAGCACGGGGATCGAGTTGATCAGCACCGCGCGAAGCCGGCGGGCGTAGACTTGTGGGTCGTTTCTGGCAGGCAACGGAGCGGCTCGCCGATATGCGAAAGATAAACAACTGCAGCGCCTGATACGCGCGGCGGCTCTGCGTGGCAATGGCAATGCCGACCCGCTAGTGGCGCCATTTTGGCGTTGTGCGAAATAGCGTTACGGAAGGCGTGCCGTCGCGACCAAGGAGATAGACTTAGTCAGCTACAGGGATGGTCAGGTCGGCGCGCCGCCGTCCGTTTCGTAAAGGGTAAGCTTGCGATCGCCGATGCCGAGCTCCACCCAGCTCGCGCGCCATTCAGCGATATGCGCCGACTTGAAATGCGCTTCGAGCGCGGCGCGCTCGCTCCAGGCCTCCGAAACGTGGATGAGCCCGGCATCCAGCACATCCTGCGCGTAGGAATAGCCGAGGCAGCCCGGCTCGGCGCGGCTTGCCGAGATCATCCGTTGCATCGCCGGCTTTGCCTGCTCGAATCTGTCGGCTGGCAGCCGAACCGTGCCGATGATCAGGAGCATGCGACTTTCCTTTCGCTAATGCATGTCGCTCAAAACTGCGTAGCGGTTTTGGGACAACGACATGCATCGAAACAAAAACGTGAAGCGCGTCGCCCGAATTCATTTCGCCCCGACGCGCTTTTTAAAGGGCCGGATGAGGTCCCGTAGCCACTCTCCCACCTTCGCGCAAGCTTGGCCGGTTACGGTCGGGGGGCTGCCCTGCGCGTGGCGGCTCTTGATTTGAGGACGATATGGCGATCAGCGAAACTCTCCCGTCGGGCCTGGTGGTCAAGAACGGCCGCGACGTCTTCTTCGCGCTCGGCATCGTCTTCATCCTGGCGGTGCTGTTTCTGCCGATCCCCGCCTTCCTCATCGATATCGGGCTCGCTTTCTCGATCGCGCTTTCGGTGCTGATCCTGATGGTGGCGCTTTGGATCCAGCGGCCGCTCGACTTCTCGTCCTTCCCGACCGTGCTGCTCATCGCCACCATGCTGCGGCTGTCGCTCAATATCGCCACCACCCGCATGATCCTGTCGCACGGCAATGAGGGCACGCATGCCGCCGGCTATGTCATCTCGGGCTTCTCGAAGCTGGTGATGTCGAGCGACTTCGTCATCGGCCTCATCGTCTTCATGATCCTCATCGTGGTGAACTTCATCGTCATCACCAAGGGCGCCACCCGTATCGCCGAAGTCGGCGCGCGTTTCACCCTCGACGCCATCCCCGGCAAGCAGATGTCGATCGACGCCGACCTCTCCGCCGGCATGATCGACGAGAAGACGGCACAGCTGCGCCGCCGCGAGCTGGAGGAAGAATCCTCCTTCTTCGGCTCGATGGACGGTGCCTCGAAATTCGTCCGCGGTGATGCGATCGCCGGCCTGATCATCACCGCCATCAACATCGTCGGCGGCATCGCCATCGGCTATCTGCGCCACGGCATGGGCCTCGGCCAGGCGGCCGACGTCTTCATCAAGCTCTCGGTCGGCGACGGCCTCGTCACCCAGATCCCGGCGCTCATCGTTTCGCTCGCCGCCGGCATGCTCGTTTCCAAGGGCGGCACGCGCGGCTCGACCAACCAGGCGGTGTTCGGCCAGCTCGGCGCGCATCCGCGCGCGCTCTACGTCGCGGCCTCGCTGCTGGTCATCCTCGGCCTGATGCCCGGCCTGCCGCTGTTCCCGTTCTTCGCGCTTGCCGGCGGCATGGCCGGCCTGGGCTACATCATCCCGCTGCGCCAGAACCGCGCGCTTGCCGCCGCCGAAGCCTTGAAGACGCAGGAGAAGGCCAACAAGGTCGAGGAGGAGAAGAACTCGGTCAAGGCCTCGCTCGTCACCGCCGAGATCGAGCTTCTGATCGGCAAGCAGCTTTCGACCAGGCTGATGGTGGCGCACCAGGAACTGGTTTTTCGCATGTCGAAGATGCGCAAGAAATTCGCCCAGCAATATGGCTTCGTGGTGCCGGAAATACGCGTCGCCGACGACTTCGCCATCCCGCCGAAGAGCTACCAGATCAAGGTGCACGGCACGGTGGTCGCCGAACACCAGATGCGCGTCGGCGAGATCATGGTGCTGCTCGGCACGCGCGGCGTGCCGGAAATCCCCGGCGAGGAAATCCGCGAGCCGGCCTTCGGCATGCGCGCCTATTCCGTGCTCGAAACCTTCGCCGAGGATCTGAAGCGCGAGAACTTCACCTTCGCCGACAACATGTCGGTGCTGCTCACGCATCTTTCCGAGGTCATCCGCAACAACCTGCCGCAGCTTCTGTCCTACAAGGACATGAAGGCGCTGCTGGAGCGGCTCGACCCGGAATACCGCAAGCTTGCCGACGAGATCTGCACCTCGCACATCTCCTACCCCGGCCTGCAGGCCGTGCTGAAGCTGCTGCTCGCCGAGCGCGTCTCGATCCGCAACCTGCATCTGATCATCGAGGCGATCGCCGAGATCGCGCCGCATGTGCGCCGCACCGAGCAGATCGTCGAGCATGTGCGCATCCGCATGGCACAGCAGATCTGCGGCGACCTCTCCGAAAGCGGCATGCTCAAGGTGCTGCGCCTCGGCAACCGCTGGGACCTCGCTTTCCACCAGAGCCTCAAGCGCGATGCCAAGGGCGAGGTGCGCGAATTCGACATCGACCCGCGTCAGCTCGAGGAATTCGGCCAGGACGCCACCAAGGCGATCCGCAAGCATCTCGAGGCCGGCGAGCGCTTCGTGCTCGTCACCGCGCCCGACGCGCGCCCCTATGTGCGCATGATCATCGAGCGGCTGTTCACCACGCTGCCGGTGCTCAGCCATGTCGAGATCGCCAAGGGCGTCGAGATCAAGGTGCTCGGGACGATCTCGTGAACGCGCTCTCGCAAGGCGTCGTCATCGCCGCCTTCCTCGCCTTCTGCCGCATCGGCGCCTGCTTCATGCTGATGCCGGGCCTGTCCAGCGCCCGCGTGCCGTTGCAGATCAGGCTGTTCGTCTCGCTGGCCGCGACCGGCGGCCTGCTCGCCTTCCTGTGGGACCGCATCTACCCGTTCGTCGATCCGCGCCCGCAGATCCTGGCGCCGATGATCGTCTCCGAGATCCTTGTCGGCGGCCTGATCGGCGCCATGACCAGGCTCTACATGGAAGCGCTGCGTTTCATGGGCTCGGCCATCGCCATGCTGATCGGCTATGGCGGCTCGGGCGGACCTGCGATCGAGGAGCCTGAGCCGCAGGCAGCGCTTGCCGCCATCATCTCCTTCTCGGCGCTGCTTCTGCTTTTCGTCTTCGACTTCGACCACGAGATCATCAAGGCGTTGGTCGCCTCCTACACGGTCGCCCCGGTCAACGTGTTCTTCAATCCGCAGGCAGCCCTCGTCGACGTCACCGACACGGTGTCGGACGCCTTCTTCCTGGTCATCCGCCTGGGCAGCCCGTTTGTCGCCTATGCCATCCTGGTCAACCTGACCATCGGCTTCGTCAACAAGCTGACGCCGCAGATCCCGGTCTATTTCATCTCGCTGCCGTTCGTCATCGCCGGCGGGATGATCATCTTCTATTTCGCCGTCGGCACCTTGCTGTCGCTGTTCGTCGACGGCTTCGTCGACCTCACGCTGGCGAGATAGGCGCCATGACCACGCGAAAGGACCGCCTGAAGAAACTGGTCAAGGTGCAGGAGCAGTTGAAAGCGCTGCACGAAACTCGCCATGCCGGCTTCCTCGCCGCCGCCCTCAAGGCGGAAGCGGAGGCCAGGGAACTGATAGAGCGTTTCGATACCGACAACTCGCTGGCCGGCCTGTTTCCCGCGCTCTACCACCGGCGCATCACCGACGCGCTCGGCCGGCAGAAACAGAACCTCGAGAATGCCCGCCAGGAAGCTGCACTGATCGCCACCGCGACGGCGCGCACCAACATGGTCGAGCGCGCCTACAAGGATGTGCGCCGCCGCGACGAGCGCGAGCGCTCCGACCGCGAGCGGCTCGATCTGATCACGCAGAAGCGAGTGGACGAAGGCTGATCCGCGCAAGCCTGCCACAAGCTTGTTCAGTCATTGTGCGGATAACAAAACCGGCAAAGGGCGGACTTTCTTGGCAATTTCTCCACCCAGCGACATCGTCATGGACGTTGCCCGCGCAGCGGAGCCGGCCGATGTCGAGGCCGCGCGCGCGGCGCTCCTTAGGCGCGTCGGTGGTGCGCCTGGCGCTTTCTCGGTCGATCCATCCGCCACGGTCGATGCCGGCTCCGTGCTCTCGCGCGCTACGGCCGACAAGGCGGAAGCCGCCAATCCGGCGAAGAAGTTCCAGCGCTTCGAAGCGATGGTGCTGACGACCTTCATCCAGAACATGATGCCCAAGGACACCGAAGGCGTTTACGGCAAGGGCCTGGCCGGCGACATGTGGAAATCGCAGCTCGCCGAAAAGGTGGCCGATGTCATGGCAGCGCATGGCGGCATCGGCATCGCCAAATCGATGCTGGCCGACCACTATCTCGACGGCAAGCACAAGGTGCCGGTCGGCCCCGTTGCCGGCGGGCCGCAGAAAACCGAGATCGACCAGCAGACCAGGCTTTCGACCTCGATGCTCGAGGAGTTCGAGCGCAAGGCCGCACGGTCGATGACCGGCGACGAAACAACCACGGACATCAAGATCTAGGGACCTACATGGCCGACCAAACGGACCTTTCCAACCTTCCCGCGCGGACCAACGCAATGGAAGCGCCCGCCGCACGACCCGGCAACCTCGCCGCCATCATCGGCCGCATCGAGGAAGTCGTGGACGAGGAGACCGCCGGTATCCGCAGCGGGACGGCTTATGACCTCAAGGCCTCGAACGCGCGCAAGAGCCGGTATCTCTACGAGCTGAACCGGGCGCTCAAGGGCGCCAACGAGATCGAATTCCTCGAGCAGCATCGCGAAGGCCTGCTGCGGTTGCGCCAGAAACTGGCGAAGAACGAGGCGGCGATCCTCGCCCATCTCAATGCCGTCAACGAGGTCGCCACGCTTCTGCGGAACGCCATCCAGCGAGCCGATGCCGACGGCACCTATTCGGTGGGCGAATTCGGAATGGCCCGAGCATGATCCCGAAAAGTGGAAGCCGGTTTTCGGGCGAGATCATGCTCGAAACAAATAGAACATGATCAAGTTCATCGTCGCCGCGCTGTGGATTTGCGCCGTGACGCTTGGCGCGGTTTTCTATTCCTTCCAGGCGGCCGGCCAGCGCGGCGTGGGCGAACCGCCGAAGCCGATGCTGGGCGGCCTCGACTATGTCAAGACCGACATGATCTCGGTACCGTTGCTGCGCAACGGCGCGATCGACGGCTATTTCCTCACCAAGCTCGTCTATACGGTTGAGCCGGAACAGATCAAGAAGCTGTCGATCCCGGCGCAGGCGCTGATGACCGACCAGGTCTATTCCTATCTCTATTCCAACCCGCAGATCGATTTCACCAAGAAGGAATCGATCGATCTCGACGCTTTCCGCAAGTCGATCCGCGACACCATCAACGCCCGGGTCGGCGTCGAACTGGTGCACGAGGTGCTGATCGACCAGGTCAACTTCCTCTCCAAGGACGATATCCGCGACAACGCGCTTCGCCGCCGCAAGGGTGCCGGCGAAACCGCGGCGGCGATGACCAAGCCTTTCCAGGCACATTGATTGCCCACTCAAGGGTGCGCGGCGACAACCACTAAAGCAATTTCAGAAAAAAGCGCGCAGCGGTCAGGCTCGGCGCGTTCGCCGTAGCCTTCCGTCCAAATTGCGCAAAAAACAAAGAACTCATGCTTGTCGCCCAGAAGTGTACGCGGTTCTGGGACAACGACATGCATCAAAGCGAAGCCTTAAGCGCGTTGCCTGAAATTTCAGCGCGACGCGCTTTGGAGTAGGTCGGCGATTCATTCAAATGCTGAACTGCTCTTGCCCGTGACGCGAGATGACGCATGGGACCGCGTTGACGTTAACGTCAACTCGAAGCTATATGCCCCGGTGACAGGCGACCGCGCGCACACGCGGCGCGCCTACCTCGCCCAGCGGCTCGACAAGCCGGTGCGCGTCAACGCAACCAACGAGGAGAACCGCCATGGGCGTTCAGGAGATTGCCGACAGGATCAAGTCGCGCGTGGCAAGCGCGGGCTTCGAGCATTCGGTCAAGTTCGATACCGGCGCCGACGGCGTCATCGTCATCGACGGCGCGACCATCTCGACCACCGATGCCCCGACCGACTGCACGATCAAGCTCTCGCTCGACGATCTGGATTCGCTGATCGCCGGCGACCTCAACCCGACCATGGCCTTCATGGCCGGCAAGCTCAAGGTCGAAGGCGACATGACGGTCGCCATGGCGCTCGGCCAGTTGCTCGCCTGATCGACGGCAGTTCGGAATTGGCCCGACGCGGCGCCCGTCTTCTCGGCGTGGCGCCGCATCGGCATTTCTTCGTTCGATTTAGGCGACGAACTCCAGTGCCTGCCCCTTAAGCTTGCGGCCGGCGGGCTTGATGGTGCCCTTGCCGCCGTTCAGCGCGCCGTCCTTCAGTTCCAGCGCCAGGAGCCGGTGCCGCTCATAGGGGCCAGGCATGGCAAGCGTTCCGGTGCGGTCGGCCGAAAAGCCGAACCGCCCGTAATAGGGCGCGTCGCCGACGAGCAGGATCGCGCCGTGGCCGAGCCGCGCGGCCTCGGCAAGCGCGTGCCGCATCAGCGCCGAGCCGATACCGCCGCTCTTCAGTCCTGGCTCGACCGCAAGCGGGCCGAGCAGGAGTGCCGGACCGCCCTCGCCCAACCTTACGTCCCAAAGCCGCACCGTGCCGACGACCACGCCCGACGCGTCGCGAGCGACAAAGGCCAGGCCTTCCGAAGGCCGGCGGCCGCGCCGCAGCTTCTCGGACGACTTCTTCTTGCGGTTCGGTCCCATGGCGCGGTCGAGGAGCGCTTCGCGCGCCGTGACGTCGCCGGCGCCTTCGGCAATGATGACGAAGGCCGGCGCCTGGGCGGCCCCCTCGTCCGGCGTGCCGCGCGAGCCAGCCTGTGCGCAAAGGGCAAGGGAGGGCGCGAACGCATTTTCAGGCGAAGTGGAAACCGGTTCGCCGTAAGAAAATGCGCCAAGAAGCGCTGCCATGGAGCCATTCTCCTCCGCGGAGAAAAGCCCATCCGACGGTCCGGACGAGGGGGCAATTTCGGTGGCCGCAATGGCCGATTTGATCAGGTATTCCATATCCGCGATCCTTCACGAGCGGAGATCTGTTCCACAAGCGAGCCCGGGCGGATGACAGCACCCACCCGGGTGATCTGAGCGGTTTCTTGCGAACTGCTCAGATCACGTAGGATCGGAGAGGCTCGAAGCCGTTGAACGCGACCGCCGAATAGGTGGTCGTGTAGGCGCCGGTGCCTTCGATCAGCACCTCGTCGCCGATGGTCAGCGACAAAGGCAGCGGATAAGGCGTCTTCTCATACATCACGTCGGCCGAATCGCAGGTCGGGCCGGCGAGCACGCAGGGCGCGGTCTCGGAGCCGTCATGCCGGGTGACCAGCGGATAGCGGATCGCCTCGTCCATCGTCTCGGCGAGACCACCGAACTTGCCGATGTCGAGGAACACCCAGCGCACATTGTCGTTGTCGGCCTTCTTCGAGATCAGCACGACTTCCGACTTGATGACGCCGGCATTGCCGACCATGCCGCGGCCCGGCTCGATGATCGTCTCGGGCAGCGCGTTGCCGAAATGCTTGCGCAGCGCCGAGAAGATCGCCTGGCCATAGGCCTGAGCCACCGGCACGTCCTTCAGGTAACGGGTCGGGAAACCGCCGCCCATATTGACCATCTTCAGGACGATGCCTTCGTCGGCGAGCGTCGCGAACACCTTCTTGGCGTCGCCCAGCGCGCGGTCCCAGGCGGTGAGATCCGTCTGCTGCGAGCCGACATGGAACGACACGCCATAGGCGTCGAGACCGAGGCCCTTGGCATGGCGCAGCACGTCGACGGCCATCGCCGGCACGCAGCCGAACTTGCGCGACAGCGGCCATTCGGCGCCTTCGCCGTCGGTCAGCACGCGGCAGAAGACGCGCGCGCCGGGAGCGACGCGGGCGATCTTCTCGACCTCCTCGACGCAGTCGACCGCGAACAGGCGGATGCCGAGCTGAAAGGCGCGTGCGATATCACGCTCCTTCTTGATGGTGTTGCCGAAGGAGATGCGGTCCGCCGGCGCACCGGCGTCCATCGCCATCTCGACTTCGGCAACCGATGCGGTGTCGAAGGACGAGCCCATCGCAGCAAGCAGGCGCAGGATTTCCGGCGCCGGGTTTGCTTTCACCGCATAATAGATCTTGGAATCGGGCAACGCCTTCTCGAAGGCGCGGAAATTGTCGCGCACGACATCGAGGTCGACGACGAGGCAGGGGCCGGTCGGACGTCGGGTGGCGAGGAAGTCGAGGATGCGCTGGGTAGCCATCGGGTTTCTCCATCACGCCTTGCGGCGCGCAATAAGGCTGCAGGACGCGGGCTGTCGGCCTCGCGAACACGCGGTGGACAAAGGCGGGACGGAAAATCCATGGAACCAGCCGGTGGAGACCCCGGAACCATGAAACGCCGTCTCGCGGCGGTGAACCTTGGCCTTGCCCGGCCTCGGTTCGCTTTGTCTGCCTTGGCTTGGATGGGAGACCCCGTCCGCACTGCCGGCAATGAAGGTGTGCCTCTTTAGTAACCCCGGTCTTTGGACAACCGGAAGAGAACCAGAAAGGCCCGCACCGTCGTTGCTTCAAGGTGTCCTCGGGCTGGCGGTTGGCCGCTAGACCGACTGGAGGGGTTGGCTCCAGTTACCTTACCGATTGCCCTCACCATTCGAGGATCGGCGGACACCCACAGGCACGTGCGACTTTGGGCAAGCGCGATATAGGAGCGAAGGGTTTCACAATCAATAAAAATCGTAAGCTCAGGTTGTAAAATTTCTGGCATCGAACAATGTGTGTCGGACTGTATACGGAAATCGAACGATGCCAGGAACTCAAGGGCCTCTGAACGCCTTCCTCGATCTGCGCCAAATGCCTGTGACGAATGCGGAATTTGGCCCGCTCGCCGGCCTGCGCCTGGCCGTCAAGGACATCTATGACGTCGCCGGCTATCGCACCGGCTGCGGCAACCCGCAAAGGTTCGAGGAGGCGCATGCCGCCTCGCGCACGGCGGAAGCGGTGCAGACGATCCTCGATGCCGGCGCGCGATTCGTCGGCAAGACCCAGACCGACGAGTTGGCCTTCTCGCTCTTCGGTCAGAACGCGCATTTCCCGTATCCGGTCAATCCGGCTGCACCCGAGCGCGTCACGGGAGGCTCGTCATCCGGCTCGGCGGCCGCGGTCGCCGGCGGGTTGGCGAACATCGCCACCGGCTCCGACACCGGCGGCTCGATCCGCGCGCCGGCGAGCTTCTGCGGACTGATCGGACTGCGCACCACCCATGGCCGCATCCCGTTGGATGGCGCGATGAAGCTGGCATCGAGCTTCGACACCTTCGGCTGGTTCGCCGACGACATCGAGACCTATGAGGCGGTCGGCAAGCTTTTGCTCGGCCGCGATCCGCACCAGCACCCTCTCAACCGCCCGCTGTCGATCCGCTGGCTGGATGCCTTCGTCACCGGTCCGGCGGAAGCCGCGGAATATGCGCGCATGAAGGCGTTGGCCGCCACCGTTATTGGCCCGCCGGCGGAGACCGAATACGCCTTCGCCTCGTTCCCCGACGAGCTTTACTGGTGCTTTCGCCGCCTGCAGGCCTTCGAGGCCTGGCGCGAGCATGGCGCCTGGATCTCGGCCGGCGGCCGCCTCGGCCCCGGCGTTGAGGAACGCTTCGGCTTCGGCCGCACCATCGATGCCAAGACCGCCGCCACCGAAGCCGCGCGCCGCTTGGCGTTCCGGACCGAGTTCGGGGCGCTGCTCGGCAACAACGGCTTCCTCGTTCTGCCCACCGTCCCCGGCGCGGCACCGCTCGCTTCGAGCACACCGGAACAGTTCCAGGCCTACCGCGAAAGGGCGCTGCACCTGCTGTGCCTCTCCGGTCTTTCAGGTTTTCCGCAGATCACCTTGCCGATCGGCTCCGTCGACGGCGCGCCCTTCGGCCTTTCGCTGCTTGGCCCTTCCGGCAGCGACGTTGCCCTGATACGGCTCGGCCGCAGGATTCTCGACGCGGCACGAAAGGTCTGACCATGGACACATTGACCCGCATGCGTGCCTTCATCGACGTGGTCGAGGCGGAAGGCTTTTCGGCCGCGGCGCGCAAGATCGGCCGCTCCAAGGCGCTGCTGTCGAAATATGTGCGCGAGCTGGAGGACGAGCTCGGCGCGCTGCTTCTGAACCGCACCACGCGCCAGTTCTCGCTGACCGAAGCCGGCCACACCTATTATCAGCGCGCCTCGGAAATCGTGCGCGAGGTCGACAGCCTCGCCGAGACCGTGCGCCAGTCTTCCGGCGACGTCCGCGGCAGGATCAAGCTGTCGGCCGCCCGCACCTTCGCCGACGCGCCGATCGGTCAGTCGCTGGTCGACTTCGCCAGGCAGCATCCAGACATCGTGCTCGACATTCATCTCGACGACCGGTTCGTCGATCTGGTCGAGGAAGGTTTCGACCTTGCCGTGCGCATCTCGCGGCTGGAGAGCTCCTCAATGATCGCCAGGCGGCTGGCGCCGTTCTCGGTCAGGCTTTGCGCGTCGCCGGATCTGATAGCCAAGCATGGCGCGCCGACACGTCCGCAGGATCTGGCCAACATGCCCTGCATCGTCGACACCAACGGCCGCTCGCTGGCCAACTGGCGCTTCAAGGGTGAAGGCGAAGAGTCCATGAGCGTCGCAGTCTCGGGCCCGATCGAGGTCAACAGCCCGATCGTGGCAAGAGCCGCCGCGGTGTCCGGCCTGGGCTTTGCCATGCTGCCGGATTTCATCGCCGCCCCCGACGTCGCGTCCGGCAAGCTGGTCAGCGCGCTCGACGATCGTATCCTGGCGGGCACCGGCATCTTCGCCGTCTACCCGCACCGCCGCTATTTGCCGGCCAAGGTGCGCGTCTTCGTCGATTTCCTGGTGCACTGGTTCAAGACGCGCGACACCGTCTGATGCAGGTCGCCCGGGCATATGCAGGGGCATGCATCAAAACTTACCTGAGGCGCGCGTCCCAATTTCGCCAGCTTTGTGTTAACCCTCGGGCTCACTCCCGAAGTCAATGGAATCGCGGCCCGGAATGCATCTGAAACGGCAAGCAGCCATGCTGGCATCGGCCCTTGCGGCCACGTTTGCCGCCGTCGAGCCGGCCGAGGTGCACCCGCATGTCTTCGCCGAAGCCCGCCTCGACGTCATCCTCGGCCAGGATCACCAAAGTGTGACGGCGCTGCGCCACCTCTGGCGCTTCGATGACCTGTTTTCGAGTACAGTGATGATGGAGTTCGATAAGAACTCCGATCTGAAACTTGACGACAAAGAGCTCAAGGAGGTGGCCGACACCGTCCATGCCTCGCTGGCCGAGTTCAACTACTTCCAGCTCGTCACCCAGGACGGCAAGGACGTGGCCATGGTCCCGCCGCCGCATCTGATGGCGAACTTCGACAACGACCAGCTGATCATCCTGTTCGAGTCGCAGCCGAAGACGCCGATCAAGCTGACCGGCAAGATCGACATCGGCGTCTACGATCCGACCTTCTATACGGCGATCGACTTCACCGACGACGCCAACCTCACCGTCGAAGGCCTGCCCTCGACCTGCACCAAGAAGGTCATCCGTCCCGATCCGGACGAGGCGATCAAGGAAAACCAGAAGACCCTGACGGACGCGTTCTTCAACGATCCGACAGGCACCAACATGAGCAAGATCTTCGCCACCAAGCTCGAGTTGAACTGCTCGCCGGAAGGATAATTTGGTGATGAAACTGTCGTTGCGCGCAAGCAGGTTCCGCAAAAGTGTCCCACGGTTTTGCGACCGGAACCTGCGACAAACAAGGGAATCTAGGCGGATATTCGTGGGGCATCCCACGAATATCCGCCTGGCGCTCGGCCTGTTGGCCACAACCCTGGTGATCACTCATTTGCCTGTCGGCGCGCACGCGCAAAGCTCGCTCGGCATCGGCACCAATGACGGCATGGCGCCGACCACCACGGGTCCGTTCGCCCACATCCTGATGTGGATCAATCTGCGCCAGCAGGAATTCTACCATTCGCTGGCCGCCGCCATGAAGGCGATGCGCCAGGACGGCGGCAAGCTCTGGCTTTTGATTGGCCTCTCCTTCGCCTATGGCATCTTCCACGCCGCCGGCCCCGGCCACGGCAAGGCGGTGATCTCCTCCTACATGGTCGCCAACGAAGTGGCGCTCAGGCGCGGCATCATGCTCTCCTTCGTCTCGGCGCTGCTGCAGGGCCTGACGGCGATCGTCGTCATGATGCTTGCCTATTTCGTGCTGCGCGGCACCGCGATCTCGATGACCGACGCGGCATGGTTCCTGGAAATCTCGAGCTACGTGCTGGTGACGCTGTTCGGCGCCTTGCTTTTGTGGCGCAAGCTCGGTCCGTCGATCCTGCGCCTGTTTGGCAGAACCCCCGCCTACAGCCTGTCGGCCGCCCATGCCGGCCATTCGCATGGCGGACATTCTCATGCCGGACATGCGCACGCTCACGCCCATTCTCATGCAGGCCATTCCCACGCGCATGCGCACGCCGCGCATTCCCATGCCCTACACGTGCATGACGATCATGATGACCATTCGCACGCGCACGGTCACGATCATGGCGCGCATGACCACCACCATCACGCAGCGCATGATCACGGTCACCACGACCACGGCCAGGGCGAAGTCTGCGAGACCTGCGGCCATTCGCATGCGCCGGACCCGGCACTGCTTTCGGGCGACCGCTTCGACTGGCGCACGGCCTGGTCGGCGGTGGCCGCCGTCGGCATCCGCCCCTGCTCCGGCGCGCTGATCGTGCTGAGCTTCGCGTTGCTCAACGGACTGTGGGTAGGCGGGCTGCTGTCGGTGCTGGCAATGTCGATCGGCACCGCGATCACCGTCTCGGCATTGGCGACGATCGCCGTGACGGCCAAGAACTGGGCGGTCTATTTCGCTGGCGACGGGCGCATCGGCAACCGCATCCACTCGATCATCGAGATCGGCGGCGCGGCCTTCATCTTCCTCGTCGGCCTGCTGCTTCTGTCCGCCAGCCTGTCGGGCGGGGTCTGACCATAAGTAGTGCCCGAAGGTGTGTTGAGATTCAGGTCACTGAACATCAATATACCTTCCGCCCAGCTCATCATCGATATGAGCCTGGATGATCTCGTCGAAGCTGCTCTCGGCGGCAAAGCCGAGTTCCCTCGCCCGCCTGGCCTCGAACCGCGTCGGCCAGCCTTTGACGATCGCCCAGATCGTCTCGTCGGGCTGCTCGCGTATCCGCTTCGCAACCTCGGCGCCGGCGATGCGCTCCAGCGCCTCGATCTGCTCGCCGACAGTGACGGCGACGCCAGGCATTGTGAGGTTGCGGCGTGGGCCGACCGCTCGACCGTCGATCTCTGCCGCGTGGACCAGGAAATTGACCGCCGAGCGCGGGCTGGCATGGGTGTGCAGCACCGAGCGCGGCACCGGCAGGATCGCCTCCTGCCCGCTCAGCGGCTCACGGATGATGCCGGAGAAGAAGCTTGACGCCGCCTTGTTGGGTTTGCCGGGACGGACACAGATCGTCGGCAGCCGGATGCCGATGCCGTCGAAGAAGCCCCGCCGCGTATAATCGGCAAGCAGCGCTTCGCTCATCTGCTTCTGCGTGCCGTATGAGGTAAGCGGCGTCGGATGGAATTCGTCCGGGATGATGTCCGGAAACGGCGCGCCGAACACGGCTATCGACGAGGTGAAGACAAGGCGCGGCGCAAACGCCGCCAGCCGCACTGCATCGAACAGCGCGCGCGTGCCGTCGAGATTGACGCGGTAGCCGAGATCGAAATTGGCTTCCGCTTCGCCCGACACGATGCCGGCGAGATGGAAGATCACATCCGGGCGGGAGGCTACGAGTGAGGCCATGGCGCCGGGTGTCGAAAGGTCGCCGGTGTGAATCGAGACATCGACGCCCGCGAGCGCCGGCGCCGGCGGCGCCACGATGTCATGCAGATCGAGCGCCGTTATCCTACGCCCACGCAGCATGCTATCCTTGGCCAGCCGAGCAACGAGCTTGCGACCGACCATGCCGGCGGCACCCGTGATCAGAATTCTCATCTTCAGAGACCCCTCTTGCGCTGGCTGCGTCCGCGCAGCCACAGGACGACGAACAGCCCAACCATGAAGATCACGGCGATGATGGCGGCGAGGACCGTCGATACCTTGCCCGCGGCCAGCATGATGGTCGGCAGGAAATAGGCGGCGAGACCGAACAGCAGCAGTATCACGGCCGCGGCGATCGCCGCGTTGCGAGTGTCACGATCCATCAGCAGGCATCTCTCGTTTCGAGGCCGTTCGGCTTCATCGTCGCGGCGCGATCAGTGATAGTGCCGGCGATCGCGCGGCGCATCATGCGTGTGGTCATGATCATGATGGTGGTCGTGCTCGTCACGGCTGTCCGCGCATTGGCCGAATTCGGGCTCGACTGTGGCATGCTCGATGCCATGCTTGACCGCAAGCCGTTTCTTGATGGCGCTCACCGCCGCATGCGGATCGACGCCGTCAGTCAGGCAAGCGTGCAGCGTCGCCATGTTGGAGGTGCCATCGAGCGACCAGACATGCATATGATGCACCTCGCGCACGCCCTTGACCGCGCCTTCCAGGTCCTTGGCGATCAGGTCGCGGTCGAGGCTTGCCGGCACGCCTTCGAGCAGGACATGCGCGGCCTCGCGCATCAGCGACCATGCCGTCGTCAGGATGAGCAGCGATACCAGCACCGACAGGATCGGATCGATCGGCGTCCACCCTGTCGCCAGGATGATGATGGCAGCGGCGATGGCAGCGGCGGAGCCCAGCAGGTCGCCCAGTACATGCAATATCGCGCCGCGCATATTGAGGCTCTCGCGGTCGCCGCCGTGCAGCACGAAGAAGGAAGCGATGTTGACCAGCAGACCGGCCACCGCCACCACCAGCATTGGCCCGCCGAGCACGGGCGCGGGTGCCATCAGCCGCCCCCAGGCTTCGTAGACGATCCAGAGCGCGATGACGAAGATGGCGATGCCGTTGGTGTAGGCGACCAGCGTCTTCATCCGGGCGAAGCCGTAGGTGAGACGGCCGGTGGCGGGACGCCCCGCCAGATGGAAGGCGTACCAGGCAAGTCCGAGCGCGATCGCGTCGGCAAGCATATGCCCGGCATCGGCGACCAGCGCCAGCGATCCGGTCAGCCAGCCGCCCAGCGCCTCGGCGACCATGAAGCCGGCTGTCAGGCAGGCCGCGATCAGCACCCGCTTCATGTCGGTCGAGCCATGCACATGGCCCACACCATGGCTGTGGCTATGACCATGCTCCGCGTGATCATGCGCCATCGCGCAAACTCCTGTTACGCGCCAAAGTCGGCGCGGAAGTCCTCAAGCCGCCGCTTCTGGCCGCCTTCGCCATCGAAATTCGCAGGATCGAGCCAAGCCTCATAGGCTTTGCGCAATGCCGGCCATTCCTTGTCGATGATCGAATACCATGCCGTATCGCGGTTTTCGCCCTTTACCACGAGATGCTGGCGGAAAATGCCTTCGAATCTGAAGCCGAAGCGCTCTGCGGCGCGCTTCGAGGGCTCGTTGCGGTTGTTGCATTTCCACTCGTAGCGGCGGTAGCCGAGATCGTCGAAGAGATATTTCGCGAACAGGAACTGCGCCTCGGTCGCTGCCGGCTTGCGCGAAATCAGCGGACCCCAATAGATGTTGCCGATTTCGCCGACGCCGTTGCTGGCATCGATGCGCATCAGCGTCTGGCGCCCGGCAATCTTGCCGGTGGCCTTGTCGATGACGGTGAAGAACAGCGGATCCTCGCTCGCTTCGGCCTTGTCGAGCCACGGCTGGAAGGCGGCGCGGGTCTCGGGCGGATAGTCGGGCAGCCAGGCGAAACGTCCGCCGACATCCGAAACCGACGAGGCCTGGTAGAGGCCGTCGCCATGCTTTGCGGCGCTCAGCGGCTCGAGCCTGACGGTACGTCCCTCGATCGCCTTGCGTTCCGGCCGCGGGCGCGGCTGCCAATTCTTCATATCTTCCGACACCGGCCACTCCAATCAGTTTGACTTTTATCAGCGGACGGTCACAAAAACGCTCGCTCACAGAAAGAACCACAGGAACGGGAAAAATGCTCCACACGATCGCGGCCTTCGACCGGCTCGGCGAGGAAAACGCCTTCGCGGTGCTGGCACGGGCCACCGCTCTTGCCCATCAGGGTCGCGATATCATCAACCTCGGCATCGGCCAGCCCGACTTCAAGACCCCGCAGCACATCGTCGAGGCGGCGATCAAGGCGCTGCGCGACGGCCACCACGGCTACACGCCGGCCAACGGCCTGCTCGCCACCCGCGAGGCGGTCGTGCGCCGCACGCTGACCACCACCGGCGTCGAGGTGTCGCCCGAGAATGTAATGATCCTGCCGGGTGGCAAGCCGACCATGTTCGCCGCGATCCTGATGTTCGGCGAGCCGGGCGCGGAGATCCTTTATCCCGATCCCGGCTTTCCGATCTATCGCTCGATGATCGAGTTCACCGGCGCCGCTCCGATCCCCGTGCCGATCCGCGAGGAGAACGGCTTTGCCTTCTCGGCCGACGAGACGCTGGCGCTGGTCACGCCGAAGACAAGGCTCCTGATCCTCAACTCGCCCGCCAATCCGACCGGCGGCGTCACCCCGCGGGCCGAGATCGAGAAGCTCGTCAAGGGGCTGGAGAAGCACCCCCAGGTCGCCATCATGTCCGACGAGATCTACGACGTCATGACCTATGACGGCGAGACCCACTGCTCGCTGCTCAATTTCCCCGAGATCCGCGACCGGCTGATCGTGCTCAACGGCTGGTCGAAGACCTGGGCGATGACCGGCTGGCGCATGGGCTGGTCGATCTGGCCGAACGGCGAAAAGGGCGCCCATCTCTACGACAAGGTGCGCAAGCTGGCGGTGAACTGCTGGTCCTGCGTCAACGCGCCGAGCCAATTTGCCGGCATTGCGGCGATCGACGGCCCACAGGACGACGTCGAGAAGATGATGCGTGCCTTCGACAACCGCCGCAAGATCGTGGTCGAGGGGCTGAACGCACTCCCCGGCATCTCCTGCATCACGCCGAAGGGCGCCTTCTATGCCTTCCCCAACGTGTCGAAGACTGGCTGGAAGGCGAAGAAGCTGGCCTCGGCGCTGCTCGAGGATGCCGGCGTCGCTCTCATCGGCGGCCCCGATTTCGGTGTGCTCGGCGAAGGCTATATCCGGCTTTCCTACGCCAATTCCGAGGAGAACATTTTACGCGCGCTGGAACGGATCGAAGCGTTTTTGAAAAAGTAGCGCTTCAGCCGCGCCCGACAAACGGCATCTTCGTCGCCATCACGGTCATGAACAGCACGTTGGCGTCGAGCGGCAGGCTCGCCATGTGAAGCACGGCGTCGGCGACGCGCTGCACATCCATCACCGCTTCGGCCGCGATCGAGCCATTGGCCTGCGGCACGCCCACCGTCATGGGCTGCGCCATCTCGGTCAGCGCGTTGCCGATGTCGATCTGGCCGCAGGCGATGTCGAAGGGCCGGCCGTCGAGCGCCAGCGTCTTGGTGAGCCCGGTGATCGCGTGCTTGGTCGCCGTATAGGGTGCGGAGCCGGGGCGCGGCGCATAGGCCGACACCGAGCCGTTGTTGATGATGCGGCCGCCCATCGGCTTTTGCCGGCGCATGGCGCCGAAGGCGGCGCGGGCGCACAGGAACGAGCCGGTGAGGTTGACGCCGACGACGTCGTTCCAGACCTCGACCGGGATCTCGTCGATCAGCGTCGACTTGTAACCCATGCCGGCATTGTTGAAGAGCAGGTCGACACGGCCGAATGCCTCGAGCACCGTCTCGAACATGTCATCGACTTCTGCGGCCTTGCTGATGTCGCAAGCGACGGCCAATGCCTTGGCTTGCGTCTTCCCCGCCTCGGCGATCGCTTCTTCCAGCACGTTCTTGCGGCGGCCGCAGAACACCGTGTTCCACCCTGCCTTGAGCAGCGCAGTGGCGACGCTCTTGCCGATGCCGGTGCCGGCACCGGTAACGATGGCGGTCTTCTGTGCTATGGCTGTCATCGCTGTCCTCCCGGTCGTGGATGGAAAGACGTGGCATCGCAAATGCCAGGGATCATGGCAAGCAGCTGTTGGCGACAAAGAAAGAGCCAACAAAAAGGGCGGCCATTGGCGACCGCCCCTATCTGAACCGCGCTTGGGAGGAGGATAAGCCGGTCCGACTGGTTAGAATCATGCGCTTGCTGGGTTAACGAAAAGTTAACGGCGATAGCGCGCGCTAACCCTCTTGCTTACCACGGCGAGCTCGGCGAGTTGCCGCCCGGCACCTTCGCCGCCGACACTGTCGCCTCGACATGATCGACCAGAGCGTCCGGCAGGCCGAGCCGGCCGGCAAGCAGGTCGAGATAGCCGCGTTCGGCGCGCGTGTCGGGATCGATGGTGAGCCGCGAGGCGGTATAGAGCTCCAGCTTCTGCGCATCGGTCTTGGCGCCGGCAACCAGCGTATCGAGATCGAGCGGGCTCTCAAGCTCTGCCATCAGGAATTTCTCGGCTTCTGCGCCGATGCCGGCGAGCTTGAGCTTGTCGGCGATCTTCTTGCGCTCATCGTCATCGACATGGCCGTCGGCCTTCGCCGCCGAGATCATTGCCCTGACCAGCGTCAGCGTGAACTCGGCCTCGCCCTGCGGCGCCTGCGAGGGATGGAAGGCGGTGTCCACCGGCGGCGGCAGCAGTTCCGGCCCGCTGGCAGGCGGCGGCTGCGCCGGTTCCTTGCCTGCCTTGTAGTTCTGATAGGCCTTGTAGGCGAGACCGCCGATCGCGGCCAGACCGCCGAGCTTGACGGCCGCGCCCGTCACCTGCCGGCCGGTGCCGGTGCCGAGCAGCACGGCGGCCAGCGCGCCGGCTGCGAGCGGATTGTCCTTCGCCATCTGCACAGCCTGTCCCGCCTTGTCGCGGACAGTCGAGCCGGTCCCAGGGATTTGCGAGCCGAGAAGGTCGTCGAGCAGCTTCTTGGGGTCGAGCATCAATGCCTCCAGAATTGGCCCGGCCGAACGCGCCCGGGCAGGGTTTCGGACCGGCAAGAGGTAGGCTCCGCGCTCTGACATTACAATGACAGCCGACATTTCGCCCCGCACGGTGTCGTTGTCTGGCCAAGCTCCCCTCATGTGTCGAAACGGTGGAATGCTTCGAGTAGGATCGCGGCCGTTTCAGAAAGGAGCGATTGGATGACGAATGCAGAAAGCCGCCAGCCGGCGCGCGATCCGCAGGATCTCGAGCGTTTGCTGATCGATCGGCAGTGGGCCGGCGACATCGAGGGAATGCTGGCGCTGTTCGAGCTCGACGCCGTCGTCGACGGCGGCGCCGACGAACCGGTTCGCGGGCGGCACGCCATCCGCGCGCTCTTCGAGCAAGGCATCGCCGCCGGACGAAAGTTCCAGCGCGGCGAGCAGCGCCCCGCCCTCGTCAACGGCGATCTGGCGCTGACGTCGACGAAGCTTCCCGACGGCAGCATAACCAGCGAGGTCGCCCGTCGTCAGAGCGACGGAACATGGCTCTGGGCGATCGACCGCTATTCGGTGGGGTTCTGATGCATGTCGCCCAAAATGCGCAGCGGTTTTGGGAAGACGGCATGCATCAAAACAAAGATTTATGTGCGTCGCCTGAGACCGTTTCGACGCGACGCGCTCTAGGTGCCGATATGGCGCTTGCCGCCACGCGCCTGCGCCAGTTCCACCTGGCGATGGCGCTCGGCATAGCGCTCTCGATCCGCATCGGACCGCGTTTCAAAACAATGCGGACATGCGACGCCGGCGGTGAATTTCGGCGACAGCCGATCCTCGGCCGTCAGCGGATGCCGGCAGGCGCGGCAGAGTTCGGCTTCACCCTCTGCGAGACCATGCGAGACGGACACCCGCTCGTCGAACACAAAACATTCGCCTTTCCAGAGGCTCTCCGCGGCCGGAACGTCCTCCAGATATTTAAGGATGCCGCCCTTGAGATGGAAGACGTTTTTGAGGCCGAGCGACTTCACATAGGCCGTCGCCTTCTCGCAGCGAATGCCGCCGGTGCAGAACATCGCCACCTTGCGGCCTTCGATCTCCCCTCGGTGCCGCTCGACCCAGGCCGGGAATTCGCGGAAGCTGGTGGTCTTGGGATCGACCGCTCCCATGAAGGTGCCGAGCGAGACTTCATAGGCGTTGCGCGTGTCGATGACGACGGTATCGACATCCGAGATCAGCCTATTCCAGTCGGCCGGCGCGACATAGGTGCCGGCGCTGGTTGCCGGATCGATATCTTCGACGCCCATGGTGACGATCTCGCGCTTCAACCGCACCTTCATGCGGTGGAATGGCATCTCGGCGGCGCCGCTGTATTTGACTTCCAGCCCGGCAAGGCCTTCGATGGCCTGGAGATGATCCATCAGCCCTGCGATCGCTTCCTGGCTGCCGGCAACGGTGCCGTTGATGCCTTCATGCGCCAGAAGCAGCGTGCCCTTGATGCCGCGCCCGCAACAGAAGGCCGCGAGCGGCGCGCGCAGGGTCTCATATCCGTCGAGCCGGGCAAACTTGTAGAGCGCGGCGACGCGAACGGGCTGAGTTTTTGTGGTGGTTGTCATGGCCATGACATAGAGCAATTCCAGGAAAAGTGTGAAACGGTTTTCCGTCCGGAATTGCGCAAACTAAAAGATAGAGCGGTTTGCCGTTTCCGCGAAGCGGTGAACCGCTCTAGACCGTGGTGAAAGCGGTTTCAAGGCAGAGGAAATTCGAGGCAGGCGGCGATCCGCTGCGCGGCATCACGACACGCCGGCCTTCGTGGACTTGGCATACCCCTTCTGCTAATCGGTTGAAATCGATCGAAATGGAGACCAGCACATGACCAGCAAGACCGAAAGGCTCCTGTCGCTTCTCAACGGTCAGCCGGTTATCCCGGTGCTCAAAATCGCCAATGTTGCGGATGCCGTGCCGCTCGCCCGCGCTTTGTCGCGCGGCGGCTTGAGGGCCATCGAGATCACGCTGCGCACGGCCGATGCGCTGGAAGCGATCCGCCGCGTTGCAGGCGAGGTCGAGGATGCGGTCGTCGGCGCCGGCACCATTCTCGATGCCAAGCAATTCGACGAAGCAGCCGGCGCCGGCTCGAAATTCATCGTCAGCCCCGGCATCACCAGCCAGCTCCTCGATGCGGCCAAGGACAACCCGGTGCCGCTGCTGCCCGGCGCCATCACGCCCGGCGAGATCATGGCCGCGCGTGAGGCCGGCCTGCGCTTCCTGAAATTCTTCCCGGCCGAGCAGTCCGGCGGCATCGCGTCGCTGAAGGCTTTCGCCTCGCCGCTCGCCGACGTGAAGTTCTGCCCGACCGGCGGCATAACGGCCAGGAACGCCGCCGACTATCTGAGCCTGCCCAACGTCGTCTGCGTCGGCGGCTCCTGGGTGGCGCCCGACGATCTCATCAAGGCCGGCAAGTGGGACGAGATCGAAGCGCTGGCGCGAGAGGCGAGCAGGCTCGCCAAATAATTTTAGCTAAGCTCGCCAGGGAAGCGGACTGTTCTCGTCGAAATAGCCGCCGGTTGGTCCACCGGCTCGAATGCCGGCGCAGGCACGACGCCACGGTCGCCGACTGGTTCCCGCTCATGGATTCGAACCACGATTCACGCCTTCAAAGGGCGCTGTCCTACCATTAGACGAAGCGGGAATGTGCGGGTGGGCTAATGCATGTCGCCCAGAGTGTGCAGCGGTTCTGGGATAACGACATGCATAAAACAAAAACTTAAAGCGCATCGCTTGAATCCGTTTCAGCACGACGCGCTTTAAGATACCGATCGCCCGATAAAAACAAAGCCGCGCTGATGGCCAACGCGGCTTTGCGGCGGCCGGGCAGCTTCGGCTATTTCGTTTGGAAGCGAGCGACCGAGAGGAATTTCACCGCATTGCCGGTGAAACGGCTGGGATCGGGCACCTCGCCGTCCGCCTGGAAGCCGGCCGTATAGACCTCGCTCGGCGGTGTATGCACGATGTTGTAGGCATAGCGCGGTGCCGTCGTCGGGTCGGAAACCGAGGCAATGTTCACGCCAGCGCCCAGCGCCCAGCGCGCGGCCTGCGGCGGTGCCGCCACCACCATCGCCTTCGGTCCCGACTTCAGATCGTGGGCAGACGCCCTGGCCTCCTTGGCCGTTGTCTTCACACCGGCGCCGATCACCTGCGCGGGATCGGTCCCTGCCGGGAGGGCGGCGATGGCCTGGCGCGGCGAGGCCGCATCGACGCCTGACGGATCGTTGAACGCCGAGCGCGGCTCCGGTTCCGTCAGCGACGCAAGCTGGTATTCGGCGCCGGCGCCGCCGGCCTCGACGGTCGCATTGGCCTGTTCGAGAACGGCTTTGACCTCATCCTGCTTGCCGGGTTGCGGCCGGGCGGTCGGCAGCACGGAGAACGCGTCGGTCGCGCTCTTGTCCTGCGAAGCGGTTTCGGCCAGCGCCAGAAGCACGTTCTTGTCCTTCGGCGCCAGCTCCGCCGGCGTCGAGCGGTCGGGACGCCGGGTCGGCAGCGGAATGTTGTTGACCGCCACCTGTGCCGGATCGGCGCTCGCGGCATCTGCCGCGCTGGCCGTGCCGAACGGAACCTTGTCAGGCGCGGGAGCCTGTGCCGTCGAAATTGCCTGCTCCGTCGTCGCCGAGGCATCCGCCACGGCGAACGGCACGTTCTGCGGCGTCTGCTGGCCGACATCGGCTTTCGGGCGCGGCGCGAAGTCGGGGAGCGGGATCTCCTTTGGCGGCAGCGCGGCGATGATCGTCTCCGGCGTATCCTGCTGCGGCTGCGAATCGTCGGCGCTGTCATCCGCGATCTGCGGGATGTTGGCGCGCTTGGCGTCCCGCGGCGCAACGATCGCGATGCCCGGCTGGCTGCTGCTGCGGGCCGTAGCGACCTGGACCTGCTTCACAGCCTTCGCCTGAGGCGCAGCGCCACCGGCGCCGGTATCGGCGTCGTCATCGGCCTCGTCGGCGCCACCGCCGAACAAGGCCGCAAGCAGGCCGCCGGACCGCTTGGTCGAGCCACCGGCGCTGGCCAGTTCGATGTTCGGGGTGCCGGAGCCGGCACGTGACTTGTAGGCGGCTATCGCCTGCTCATAGCCGG
Organism: Mesorhizobium sp. Arg314; assembly: GCF_053714275.1. NCBI lineage: Bacteria > Pseudomonadati > Pseudomonadota > Alphaproteobacteria > Hyphomicrobiales > Phyllobacteriaceae > Mesorhizobium > Mesorhizobium sp. Arg314. The sequence goes on from NZ_JBSKBP010000008.1 coordinate 45,813, forward strand.
GCAGCGGACGTCCGTCGCTCGGCACATGCAGCGTCTTGCCGTTGGGGAACAGGCTGACCAGTTCCTGGCGGCTGATGCCCGGCCAGTGGCGCACATTGCCGACATCCATATGGACGAAGGGCGAGCCGGAGGTCGGGTAGTAGCCGACGCCGCCGCCCTGCATCTTGAGGCCGATGTTGCGCAGCTTCTTCAGCGGCACGCCTGGGATGTAGAAATCCATCGCCTTGCCGAGCATGTGCTGGCTTTTCTCGGCGACACCACGGCTGCGCGAACGCAACAGCGCGTTGGTCGACGGGGAACGATAGCCGCAGACGACCTGGATGTAGTCGGTCGCGCCGCTTTCGCGATAGGCTTCCCAGACGAGGTCGAGCAGCCGCGGGTCGATCTTGGTCGGTTCGTTGCGGCGCCAGTCGCGCAGGATGATGTTGATCTTGCGCAGGCCTTCCGGATCGTAGCGGCCATTGCGCTTGTAGACGATCTCGGCCTTCTCATGCGTATGCAGGTGATAGAGCTTGAGCGTACGAACCTCGGCCCTGGCGCCTGACGTCGCCGCGGACAGAAACCCGACGGCCAAAATCACGAACGTCAGCCACCTCGGCCAGACGCTTATGTGAAAATGCCGCCCGTTTTTGTGTCGTTCGACTTTGTTCAAATCAAATGGCCTTGCAGGCTGCCGTTTGTCCCCGGATTTGACCAAACGGATGCGTGGTTTTCACATCCGAATATCGATCCTAATGGTTAATCATCGTTTATTGAAGCCGAAATGCGGTAACACCGTGGCGATATCCCGTCAAAAATGATGCACAGCATTTCGTGGTAAACCGCTGGTTTAGATCAAGAATCCGGCCCCGGCCAGAACACGATCTGTTACCGTTAGCGTTAATGCGTGATCCTCGGCAACGCCAACCGCTTAAAACCTGGGGTTTTCACGTCAAAAGCGACAATTTGACTCGGATTTTAGGCGGGCAAGCTGGTTCGAGGCTTGCCAGTCACGAGGCAAGCCGGTCGACGCGGCCAGCTTCAGGATCAATGCCATATTCCTTCAACTTGCGGTAGAGCGTCGAACGGCCGATGCCCAACCGGCGGGCAACCTCGCTCATCTGGCCGTTGTAATGGTCGATCGCGAGCTTGATCATCTCGAGCTCCACGTCGGCCAGCGCCCGCACATTGCCGCGCTCGTCGAGCGCCCGAAGCGTGCCTAAACGCGGCTGCAGCCTGGCTGGCGCCTCGCTGTCGGACCAGGCGAACCCAGTTGTGTCGGCGATCGTCTCGTCCGCCTGCGCAGACGTTTCCGCGGTTGTTTCGGCCGTTGCGGATGCCGGTTCCGCTTCGAGATGGACTGTTCCTTCCACCTGCGCCCGTATCTGCGGGAACTCTTCCTCAGTCAGCACATCGCCCTCGGCAAGCACCGACGCCCTGAAGACCGCATTCTCCAACTGGCGGATGTTGCCGGGCCAGTCATAAGCCTGCAGCATGGCAAGCGCTGACGCCGATATGCCGGCAAGGCGCCGGCGCGGATCGGTCGGAGCGACCTTTTCCATGAAATGCCGGACCAGGTAGGGAATGTCGTCGCGGCGGTCGCGCAACGGCGGCACGAAGATCGGGTAGACGTTCAGCCGGTAGAACAGGTCCTCGCGGAACTTGCCGTCCTTGACCTGCTGCAACAGGTTCCGGTGCGTGGCCGAGATCAGCCGGATATCGACCTTGACGGTGGAGCGGCCGCCGACCGGATCGACCTCGCCTTCCTGCACGGCGCGCAGCAGCTTGACCTGGACCTCGAGCGGCAGATCGCCGATCTCGTCGAGGAACAGCGTGCCGGAATTCGCCTCGACGAATTTGCCGGTGTGCTTGTCGGTGGCGCCGGTGAACGAGCCCTTCTCATGGCCGAACAGGATCGATTCGACCAGATTGTCCGGGATGGCGCCGCAGTTGACGGTGACGAACGGCTTTGAGCGGCGATCGCCGCTGCCCTGGATGGCGCGCGCCACCAGTTCCTTGCCGACGCCGGATTCGCCCTCGATCAGGATCGGGATGTTGGAGGCCGCCGCTTTCTGCCCGAGACGTATCACCCGATCCATGGCCGGGCTGCGCGTGATCATGTCCTTGAAGGTGAGATGGCCGCCGCCGCGTCGCCGCGATGCGCGCTTCATCTCGTCCTCGACGGCCTCGACCTTGAGCGCGTTGGAGATCGCGGTCTGCAACCTGTCGGGTGATGCCGGCTTGACGACGAAGTCGAAGGCGCCGTGCCGCATCGCCGAGACGACCGTCTCGATGCCGCCCTGAGCCGTCTGCACGATGACGGGGATGTTGATGGCGCGCTCGCGCATCGCCTTCAGCACGCCGATGCCGTCGAGGCCGGGCATGACAAGGTCGAGAATGACGACGGAGACCTCGCGCGCGTTCGGCCCGTCGAGCACGTCGAGCCCGGCGTCGCCGCTATCCGTGACGATCGCGGTGTGGCCGAACCTGGTCAACGCGGCTTCAACCAGCCTGCGCTGGACCGGATCGTCATCGACTATGAGAATGGAACCTGTCATGACTGTGCTGGCTGCCCGCCTTGGAAATCCCCATGGATCATCTTGGCACAGGGTTCTAAATAAGGTTTCAAAAAACCCGGTGAACGAATTCCTTAGGATTTGACCGGCTTCTCCTTTCCCTTGGATTCTGCCCCCTTGGTTCAAAGAAGGTATTGTTGATGCGCATGGTGTTTGGTCGGCGGCTTGCGGCGCCAGCGTCCGGACAGGGCGCGGCGGAGCTTGGCGATCTGCCGGAGTGGAATCTCGCCGATCTCTATTCCGGCATGGAAGCGCCTGAGCTGAAGCGCGACATCGCCAAGGCGGCGAGCGATGCCATCGCCTTCGAAACCCGCTGGAAAGGCACCCTTGCCGCGGAAGCCGGACGCGGCGGCGCCGGCCGGCTCGGCGAGGCGCTTAAAGCCTATGAGGCGCTTGAGGAACTGATCGGCCGCATCGTCTCCTATGCCGGCCTCGTCTATGCAGGCAACACCGCCGATCCGCAGCGCGCCAAGCTCTATGGCGACGTCCAGGAAAAGATGACGGATGCCAGCGCGCATCTCCTGTTCTTCGCGCTCGAGCTCAACCTGATCGATGATGCGGCGATCGAGAGCGCGCTTGCCGCCGACAAGGCCTTCGGCCACTACCGGCCCTGGGTGCTCGACCTCAGGAAGGACAAACCCTACCAGCTCGAGGACCGCGTCGAGCAGTTGTTCCACGAAAAGTCGGTCACCGGGCGCGGCGCCTGGAACCGTCTGTTCGACGAGACGATGACCGATCTGCGCTTCGACGTCGATGGGGAGGAGCTGACGCTGGAGCCGGCGCTCAACCGCCTGCAGGACGCCGATAGCGAGGTGCGCCGCCGCGCCTCCGAGGCGCTCGCCGCGACCTTCCGCAAGAACCTGCGCACCTTTACACTTATCACCAACACGCTCGCCAAGGACAAGGAAATCTCCGACCGCTGGCGCGGCTTCCAGGACATTGCCGACTCGCGCCATCTCGCCAACCGTGTCGAGCGCGATGTGGTCGACGCGCTCGCGGCGGCCGTGCGCGAGGCCTATCCGCGGCTTTCGCATCGCTATTACGCGATGAAAGCGCGCTGGCTTGGCATGGAGGTAATGAACCACTGGGATCGCAACGCGCCGCTGCCGGAGACGCCGCAGGCGGTGATCCGCTGGGACGAGGCCAGGGACACGGTGCTCTCCGCGTACCGGCGCTTCTCACCGGACATGGCCGAAATCGCGCGCGGCTTTTTCGATCGCAGATGGATCGACGCGCCGGTGCGGCCGGGCAAGTCGCCCGGCGCCTTCGCCCATCCGACGGTGCCGTCGGCGCATCCTTACGTGCTGCTCAACTATATGGGCAAGCCGCGCGATGTGATGACGCTGGCGCATGAGCTCGGCCATGGCGTGCACCAGGTGCTGGCCGCCGGCCAGGGCGCGTTGATGGCCTCGACACCCCTGACGCTGGCCGAAACGGCCTCCGTCTTTGGCGAGATGCTGACCTTCCGCTCGCTGCTCGAGCAGACCAGCGACAATCGCGAGCGCAAGGCCATGCTCGCCCAGAAGGTCGAGGACATGATCAACACGGTCGTGCGCCAGATCGCCTTCTACGAGTTCGAGCGCAAGGTGCATGCCGAGCGCAAGAATGGCGAGTTGACCTCGGACAGGCTCGGCGAATTCTGGCTCGAGGTGCAGGCCGAGAGCCTGGGGCCGGCGATCAAGCTGCGCGAGGGTTACGAGGTCTTCTGGACCTATATCCCGCATTTCATCCACTCGCCGTTCTACGTCTATGCCTATGCCTTCGGCGATTGCCTGGTGAACTCGCTCTACGCCGTCTACCAGAATGCCGAGCGCGGGTTTCAGGAGAAGTATTTCGAAATGCTGCGCGCCGGGGGCACGAAACATCACTCCGAACTCCTGGCGCCCTTCGGCCTCGACGCCACCGATCCCGCTTTCTGGCAGATCGGCCTTGGCGTGATCGGTTCGTTGATCGACGAGTTGGAGGCGCTCGACAAATGACAGCAACTACGGAGCGATCATCGGCTGCAATAGTTTAGCCGGGATGCATATTAGCAGGGAACTATTCTTGCCTTAAATAGCTGTTCTTGAATAACTCTCCGCAGCATTTTTCAACTGGCTTTCGACAAGCCATATGATAGCGTCCGGCCTCAAGCTCAGCCGGACGCATCGCGCAGGCCCGAGATGGCCGGCCGCGGCGCTACGGCGAATGCGATGATGGCCGTCGGCCCGGACAAGGCCGAACGCCGATGGCTCGATAGGAAGCCGGCGGTTCCGCCGACCACGGAACCTTTGACGATCCTTGGCGTGAGCTCGCCTTTCCGGGCCTAGGCTGACAGATCGGACTGGAGAGAGAAATGAGCACTTTCTTCTACATGCTCCTGGCGTTCGTTGTGGGTATCCTGGTTGGCTGGTTCATCTGGGGCCGCCTGCGCGGCGAGATCGACAGCCTGCGTGGCGACCTCGATCGCACGCGAAGCGAGCGCGACAGGCTGCGCGCCGATAGCGATCGGTTGAAGGGCGAGCTCGATGCCTGCGGCCGCGCCCGCGCCGATCTCGAAAGCCGGCTGCGTGATGCGCCGGCCGCCAAGGCGGGCGCCGACAAGGCCGCCACGCAGGCGCCGGCGGCGCTGATGTCGACCCCGGCAGCCGCGGCAAAGGCCGCTCCGGCGAAGTCGGCCGCTGCGAAGAAGCCGGCTGCCAAGGCCGCCGCGCCGAAGAAGGCGGCAGCGCCCGCGGCAAAGAAAGCAGCGGCGCCGCGGGCCGCATCCGGCAACGCCGACAATCTGCGCCGCCTCATCGGCATCGGTCCGGTCAATGAAAGATTGCTCAAAGGCCAGGGCGTCACCACCTACGCCCAGATCGCCGCCTGGACCGCCGCCGACGTCAAGCGCATCGAGGAGGTGCTCAACTTCGACGGCCGTATCGCGCGCGAAAACTGGATCGAGCAGGCGAAATTGCTGGCTGCGGGCAACGAGGCGGAATTCGCCCGCCGCTTCCCGACCGCGGGAACCGCAAGCAACACCTGAGCATCTCGCCAGCGTCGCCAACGCCGGAGGTTGGCCAGAACCGCCCGTCATTTCGTCATCTTATGGTGTAGCGTGGAGCGAAGCGACGCAGCGCGGACCATAGGATCCATTCCGTTACCTACAAGCGTTGCGTCGGTGCAGAAAGGCCTTCGTTCTGCACCGCCCTTACCCTTCGCGCGAGGTCACGGAATGGATCCTCGGGTCTACGCGTCCGCTTCGCTTCCGCTCCGCTCGTGGATGACGAAGTTCGAGCGTTTCCGCCAATCTCTGCAAAATCAGCTACCGAAGCTTCCGCGCCAACTGGACGGCTTTGCGCCGCCCGACGCCGCTCCCTCGATTGCGCCTCGGCGAACCCCCATATAGAGCGGTCGACTTAGTTGTCCGCATCCGAGGCTCATGTCCCTGCCCGCAGCCATTTTCCGCAACGACGCGACCGCTCGTCAGCTGGTCTTCGACCGGCCGAAGGAGGTCATTGTCGCGCGCGACGCGGACGAGTTCGTGCCAGCGCTTGAGACAGCGCAGGCCGCCTCGGATTCCGGCAAATGGCTGGCCGGCTATTTCTCCTACGAGGCTGGTTACCTGCTCGAGCCGAAACTGGTGCCGCTGCTGCCCGAAGGCCGCCGCGCGCCGCTGATCTGCCTCGGCGTCTTCGATGCGCCGGTCGAACAAGCGGTGCCGCAAATGCAGGCGTTCGCCAGCAACGGACCGATCTTCGATGCCAGGGCAACATGGTCCGCCGAGGATTATGCCGGCCGCTTCGCGCGCCTTCACAACCACATCCGCAAGGGCGATTGCTACCAGGGCAACCTCACCTTCCCGGTCCGCGCGCAATGGTCCGGCGATCCGCTCGCCGCCTTCGACGCGCTGACCGAGCGCCAGCCGGTGAAATATGGCGCGCTGGTCGCGCTCGGCGACCCGATCGTCTTGTCGCGCTCGCCCGAATTGTTCTTCGAGATCGATGCCGACGGCATGATCGAGACGCATCCGATGAAGGGCACCGCGCCACGCGGCGCGACCAAGGCCGAAGATGCGAAGCTGAAAGCCTTCCTGCGCAACGACGAGAAGAACCAGGCCGAGAACCGGATGATCGTCGACCTGTTGCGCAACGACATCTCGCTGATCAGCGAAGTCGGCACGCTGGACGTGCCGGAACTGTTCCGCATCGAGACCTATCCGACGGTGCACCAGATGGTGAGCCGCGTGCGCGCGAAGCTGTTGCCCGACATCGGCATCCGCCGGATTTTCGCCGCGCTCTTTCCCTGCGGCTCGATCACCGGCGCGCCAAAAATCCGCGCCATGGAAATCCTGCACGAGCTGGAAGAGGCACCGCGTGACGTTTATTGCGGCGCCATCGGCTGGATCGCGCCTGGCGGCAGGATGCGTTTTTCCGTGGCGATCCGCACCATCTCGCTCTTTGCCGACGGCGAGGCCGTCTACAATGTCGGCGGCGGCGTCGTCTTCGATTCCACCGCCGGGGAGGAGTACAAGGAGTGTCTGTTGAAAGCGCGCTTCGCGACGGGAACGGTGCCGGCTTCGAGCTGATCGAGACCATGCGCTGGGAGCCCGCCTCAGGCTTCCTGCGCTTCGAGCGCCATCTCGCCAGGCTTTATGCGTCTGCCGCCGACCTGGGCTTTGCCTGCAATCCCGAGCGGGTCGGCGAGGTGCTTTCCGGCGCCGTCGGCGGGCACGGGATTGCCTTGCGCGTGCGCCTCGCTTTGCAACGCAGTGGCGAAGCGACGGCCGCTGTGCAGCCTTACGAACCGCTGCCCGCCGACAAGGTCTGGCGGCTGCAGCTGGCGCGGATCCGTCTCGATTCCGGCAACATGCTGCTGCGCCACAAGACAAGCCGCCGCGAGAGCTACCAGCATGCGCGCGCTGAATATCTCGCCACCCGCGCCGACGAAGTGCTTTTAGCCAACGAGCGCGGCGAGCTCTGCGAGGGCACGATCACCAATCTCTTTGCCGATTTCGGCGACGGCCCGCTGATCACGCCTCGCCTCGACTGCGGCCTGCTGCCTGGAATATTGCGTGGCGCGCTTCTGGACGAAGGCCGCGCCGTGGAAGCGATCTACAGGTTCGACGATCTGAAAGCGGCGAAGGCGATCTTCGTCGGCAACTCGCTGCGCGGGCTGATCCCGGCGCGGCTTGGGTGATCGGACTGGAGAGAGCAACTGGATAGAACGCAAGCAGATATGACCGCTCGTCAGCCGACCCATACGCCCTATGACGGGTCCTCAAAACTCTTCACCATCGGGCTGAAGCCGCTCGAATTCGATCGCTGGATCGAGGTCGATGAATTCCTCCTGCCGCATCTGGCCGAAAAGCAACGGCTTTGCACGGAAATCCCGCAAAAGGTCTTCGTCGAGGAAGACGGCACCCGCGACGCTCAACGCGAAGTGCTGGACCTGCTCATCGCGCATCTCGAAGCCGCGCATCCCGGCACGCATCGCCGTGCTGACGCCGAGCCGGTCGGCTTTGAGGGCGCCATCGACAGGCTGCCTCCTGGCTTGCGCGAGGCGCCGCTCGCAAAGGCTTCGCTGCTCGTCCAGGAAGACCTGATCCTGATGCGTCGCGACGAGCGCGGCTGGCGGCTCGCCGCCGGCTCGCTCTGTTTCCCTTCATCCTGGTCGCTTCAGGAGAAATTCGGCAAGCCGCTGCAGGAGATCCACGAACCGGTGCCCGGCTTCGGACCCGGCACGCGCCCGGCCGAGCTCATCAATCGCATGTTCGACGGCCTGCAGGGCCAGGCGGTCGAGCGTTTCAACTGGTCGATCCAGGCCGACGATGCGCTCTATCATCCGCTCTCCAACATCGAGCGCATCGACCGCGCCACGAGCCGCCCGAGCCGCTTCCCCGACGGCGACGTCAACGCCCACGCCTTCATCCGCGTCGAACGCCAGACGCTGCGCAAGCTTCCCGCCTCGCACGACATCCTCTTCACCATCCGCATCCACCTCGATCCGCTCAAGGTGCTCATCCGCCATCCGGATCGGGCGACGCTGGCGGCCTCGTTCGCCGAGCAGCTCACCGCCCTCGACCAGCAACAGCTCGACTACAAGGGCCTGACCGCCGACCGCGACCGGCTGGTTGCATTCCTCGATCGCATGGCCCGATCGGCTTAACCACGCCGCAAGAGCATGATGCCGAAAAGTGTGAAGCGGCTTTCGGGCGGCATCATGCTCTATCTCTTTGATCTAGAGACGGATTCAGATTTCAGGTCGGACAGACCTGAAATCATCCGGCTCTAATGCATGTCGCCCAGAAGTGTGCAGCGGTTCTGGGGCAACGACATGCATCAAAACAAAGACTTAAAGCCGGCTCGACCGGCGGTTGGCGCTTTTCGCTGGTTTGTGACAATGATCTGTGGTGTAGCGCTTGGCCGTCGGGCGAAAACCGCCCGACTTTGCGTGTTTGAAGGAGTGTGCGAAAAAATGGCGAATGAAAACTGGCCCGTTTACGGTGAAATCACCGGTCCTGTCGTGATGATCGGCTTCGGCTCGATCGGGCGGGGAACGCTGCCGCTGATCGAGCGCCATTTCAAGTTCGACAAGTCGCGCATGACGGTCGTCGACCCGCGCGACACCGACCGCAAGCTGCTCGACGAGCGTGGCATCGCCTTCATGCAGGAAGCGGTGACCGAGAAGAATTACAAGAAGCTGCTAACGCCGCTTCTGACCAATGGCGGCGGCCAGGGCTTTTGCGTCAACCTGTCGGTCGACACCGGCTCGGTGGACCTGATGAAATTGTGCCGCAAGCTCGGCGTGCTCTACATCGACACCGTCGTCGAGCCGTGGCTCGGCTTCTATTTCGATGCCGAGGCCGACAATGCCAGCCGCACCAACTACGCGCTGCGCGAGGCGATGATCAAGGAAAAGCACGACAAGCCGGGCGGCCCCACGGCGGTCTCCACCTGCGGCGCCAATCCCGGCATGGTCTCGTGGTTCGTCAAAAAGGCGCTGGTCAACCTCGCCACCGATCTTGGTCTCGAGTTTTCGGAACCCGCGCAGGAAGATCGCGAGGCCTGGGCCAAGCTGATGAAGAAGGCCGGCGTCAAGGGCATCCATATCGCCGAGCGCGACACCCAGCGCACCAAGAAGCCGAAGCCGATGGACGTGTTCTGGAACACCTGGTCGGTCGAAGGCTTCATCTCGGAAGGCTTGCAGCCGGCCGAGCTCGGCTGGGGCACGCATGAAAACTGGATGCCGAAGAACGGCAAGAAACACAAGCAGGGCTCCAAGGCGGCGATCTATCTGGAGCAGCCCGGCGCCAACACGCGCGTGCGCAGCTGGTGCCCGACGCCGGGCGCGCAATACGGCCTGCTGGTGACGCATAACGAGGCGATCTCGATCGCCGACTTCTTCACCGTGCGCTCGAAGAAGGGCAAGCTTCAATACCGTCCGACCTGCCACTACGCCTACCATCCCTGCAACGACGCCCTGCTGTCGCTGGACGAGATGTTCGGCGCCGCCGGCAAGCCGCAGCCGGTTCACCACGTGCTCGACGAGCACGAGCTGGTCGACGGCGTCGACGAGCTTGGCGTGCTGCTCTACGGCCACGACAAGAACGCCTATTGGTACGGCTCGCAGCTGTCGCTGGCCGAGGCGCGCAAGCTCGCCCCCTACCAGAACGCCACCGGCCTGCAGGTCACCTCCGCGGTGCTCGCCGGCATGGTCTGGGCGCTGGAGAATCCGACGGCCGGCATCGTGGAAACCGACGAGATGGACTACCGCCGTTGCCTCGAGGTGCAAATGCCTTATCTCGGGCCGGTCAGGGGCTACTACACCGACTGGACGCCGCTGGATAACCGCCCTGGCCTCTTCCCGGAGGATCTCGACAAGGACGACCCGTGGCAGTTCCGCAACATTCTGGTGCGATAGCGGCCGGCGTGACAGCCCTCACCGCCTTGCAATCGCCCGGAAATCGGGCGATTGAGATGTTGCGGCCTAGAGCGACGTGCGTCCATCCGGACGAACAAAGTACGCTCTAGCACTTTGAATGAACGCATCGAGCTTGCCGAAAATCGGAAGCCGATTTTCGGGCCGATGCGAGAGGAGAGGATTTTCGAATGACCATTGCGCGCAAACTGCTTTCTGCAGGCGCAGCGGCAAGCCTTCTGGCTGCGGCCGCTTGCACCACCACCGGCCCTTCCGACCAGCCATCGATGGCGGCGCCCAAGGGTGTCGAGGGCAACTGGATCGACGCCAAGGGCACCGGCCTGTCGACCTTCATGGCCGGCAGCTTCACCACCGTCGCCACCGACACCGGCCAGAAGCTGTCGGAAGGCAGCTACACCATGACCGGTGCGACCTCGGTCGAGATCCACGGCACCTCGCTGATCCGCCAGACGCCGGTCAGCTTCAACTGCCTGATGGTTTCCACCAGCCAGCTCAACTGCACCAGCGCCAGCGGCCAGAATTTCGTGCTGACGCGCCGTGCTTAAGGCCCGCAAATCTTGAACTGATAGGACGGCGGCGCAAGCCGCCGTCCTTTTTTATGCCGGCAAACATCTCCCTGATTTGTGCTTGCATCGGCCGGAACCCGATGTGAACATGACCCGAAGCTGACTGTTATTTTCCAGTCAAGCGAGGGCGTTAATGCAGTCGCTCCGAAAGTGCGCAGCGGTTTGGGAGAACGGCATGCACGAAAGGAAAGCCTTCAAGCGCGTCGCTCGAATCCGCTTCAGCGCGACGCGCTTCAAGCACCTTGGAAGTCAGCTCATCCGGGAGACGAAGATGAAGAAGATTGCCGCCATCCTAGCCCTGTCCGCTTCGACGCTTGGCCTGTCGGCGGGCGTATCTTTTGCCGACTACACGCTGAACATCCTGCATTTCAACGATTGGCACAGCCGCATCGAAGGCAATAACAAATACGAGTCGACCTGCTCTGCCGAAGAAGAGACCAAGGGCGAATGCATCGGCGGCGCCGGCCGGCTGATCACCGTGATCGCCCAGGAGCGCAAGAAGCTCGAAGGGCAGAACGTGCTGCTGCTCAATGCGGGCGACAGCTTCCAGGGATCGCTGTTTTACACCACCTACAAGGGCGCCGTAGAAGAGGAATTCCTCAACCAGATCAAGCCCGACGCGGTAACGCTCGGCAACCACGAATTCGACGACGGCGAGACCGCGCTGGTGCCTTTCCTCGACAAGGCGAAGTTCCCGATCGTCAGCGCCAATGTCGTGCCCAACGACAAGTCCGGCGCGGCGGGCAAGATCAAGCCGTCGATCGTCGTCGAGGTCGGCGGCCAGAAGATCGGTATCATCGGCGCCGTCACCAACGACACGCCGGAACTCGCCTCGCCCGGCCCAAACATCGCCATCGCGGACGACGTCAAGTCGATCACGGCGGAGGTCGAAAAGCTGAAGGGAGAAGGCATCAACAAGATTATCGCCGTCACCCATATCGGCTACAAGCGCGAGCGCGATGTCATTGCGAAAATCCCGGGCATCGACGTGGTGGTAGGCGGCCACAGCCACACGCTTCTGTCCAACTCCGATCCGAAGGCCGAGGGCCCGTATCCGACCATCGTCGACAACCCCGACGGCTCCAAGGTGCCGGTGGTGCAGGCCGCGTCCTATTCGAAATATCTCGGCGAGTTCAAGGTCGTGTTCGACGACAACGGCGTCGTCAAGGAGGCCAGTGGCGCCCCGATCTATCTCGACAAGTCGATCACGCCCGATCCCGCCGTTCTTGCCCGCATCAAGGACCTCGGCGCGCCAATCGAGGCGCTGAAGAACAAGGAGGTGGCCGAGACCACCAAGCCGATCGACGGCAGCCGCGAGAGTTGCCGCACGCGCGAATGCGAGATGGGCAATCTCGTTTCCGACGCCATCCTCGACCGCACCAAGGGCCAAGGCGTCGAGATCGTCATCTCGAACGGCGGCGGCCTGCGCGCTTCGATCGACCAGGGCACGGTGACCATGGGCGAGGTGCTGACCGTGCTGCCGTTCCAGAATACGCTGGCGACCTTCAAGATCTCCGGCAAGGACCTTGTCGCGGGCCTCGAAAGCGGCCTCAGCCAGATCGAGGACGGCGCCGGCCGCTTCCCGCAGGTTGCCGGCCTCAAATATTCCTTCGACAAGTCGGTCGCGCCCAATGCCGGTCGCGTCAAATCGGTCGAGGTGATGGAGAACGGCGCCTGGACGCCGATCAATCCCGACAAGCAGTACCTCGTCGCCACCAACAACTATGTCCGCCAGGGCGGCGATGGCTACAAGGTCTTCGCCAACAAGGCCACGGACGCCTATGATTACGGCCCCGGCCTGGAGCAAGTGGTGGCCGATTATCTCGGCGCCCATCGGCCCTACACGCCGAAGCTCGACGGCCGCATCACCGAAATTGTGGCAACGACGGCGGCGGCGCAACCCGCCAAGCCTGCCGAACCGGTAAAGCCGGCCGAAACCGCTCCCGCCGCCACAACCCAGACGCCGGCAGCCGAGGCAGCGAAGCCGGCCGAGACCGCTCCGGCGAACAGCGAACCTGCGATGCCGGCCTTGCCTTCCGGTTCCAGCGACATTGCCGGCGCGCCGCCGGCCGTTCCGGCTGAGACTGCGCCCGCGGCGCCGGCCGCGGAACCGGCAAAGCCCGCCGAGACCACCCCGGCAACGCCTGCTCCCGCCGCCGAACCGGCCAAGCCCGCGCAAGCAACGCCGGCGGAAGCCAAATCCGCCGAAACCAGCCATACGGTTGCCGCAGGCGATACATATTGGGACCTGGCCAAGAAAGCCTATGGCGACGCCACCAAGTGGAAGCTCATCTCCGAAGCCAATAAGGATTATAAGCCGCGCCGCCTGCCACTCGGCGCGACGCTGACCATTCCGCCGGCCGCGAAATAATCGACCATCCGGAATTGATGGCACCCGCCCGGGAAACCGGGCGGGTGTTCCATTTCCAGACCCAAACGCGATAAGGTGCGGCCAGACGCAGCATTGAAAACCGGCAGGGCATCGCTAGTTTGGCGGCGCTACCGGAGACTGTCTATGACGCTTGCCAGCCCCACCGATGCCAAGGCCGTCGGTCCGCTGTCCGCCGACGCCGCGTCTGTCAGGCCGGGAAAGATCGGCATCATGCTGGTCAATCTCGGCACACCTGACGGCACCGCGTTCAAGCCGATGTGGCGGTATCTCAGGGAATTTCTCTCCGACCCGCGCGTCATCGAGCTTAATAAGGCGATCTGGTACCCGATCCTCTACGGACTGGTTCTGACCACCCGGCCGAAAAAATCAGGCGCCAACTACGCCCGTATCTGGAACCGGGAGATCAACGAGTCGCCGCTGCGCACTTTCACCCGCGCTCAAGGTCAGAAACTGGCCGCGGCGCTGGCCGACCTGCCCGATGTGGAGGTCGACTGGGCGATGCGCTACGGCAATCCCTCGACAGCAGACGTCGCTCAAAAACTGGTCGAGCGGGGCTGCGACCGCATCCTGACCTTTCCGCTCTATCCGCAATATTCGGCGACGACGACGGCGACGGCCAACGACCAATTGTTCCGCGCGCTGATGAAGATCAGGCGCGCGCCGGCGGTCCGCAGCGTGCCGCCCTACTATGACGAACCGGTCTATATCGAGGCGCTTGCCCGTTCGATCGAGCGGCACATCGCGACGCTCGACTTCGTGCCGGAGGTGGTGATCACCTCCTACCACGGCATCCCCAAACCCTATTCCGACAAGGGCGATCCCTATCGGTCGCACTGCCACGAAACGACACGGCTGCTGCGGGCAAGGCTAGGCTGGGACGAGAACAAGCTCATCATCACCTTCCAGTCGCGCTTCGGCGCGCAGGAATGGCTGCAGCCCTACACCGATGTCACGGTCGAGAAATTGGCGAAGGACGGCATAAGGTCGATCGCGATCGTCAATCCCGGCTTTTCCGTCGACTGCATCGAGACCCTGGACGAGATCGGCCGCGAGGCGGCCGAAACATTCCACCACGCCGGCGGCAAGAACTTCGCCCACATCCCTTGTCTCAACGACAGCGCCGAGGGCATGGCGGTGGTCGAAGCGCTGGTGCGGCGCGAGCTTTCCGGCTGGGTGTGACCGGCTTCACCGACTTATGCATGTCACCCAGAAGTGTGCAGCGGTTCTGGGACAACGACATGCATCAAGACAAAAGACCTAAAGCGCGTCGACTGAATCCGTTTCAGCGCGACGCGCTTTAGCCTGAAACCGGTGCGCAAAACCCGCCGCTAACCAATATTGGCGATCACCTGATTGTAACGTTGCGGAAACACACTTAAGTGATTCCGTGAGGTCGCCACCTTTGAGGGAGAAACGAAATGGGCTTTAGCGGTTTCGATATCGCCATCATTGTTCTTGTTTTCCTGGTCATTATCCTGCTTTTCAAGGGCATCAAGACGGTGCCGCAAGGTTACAATTACACGGTGGAGCGCTTCGGCCGCTACACCAAGACGCTGACCCCTGGCCTGAACATCATCAACCCGATTTTCGAGCGCATCGGCGCCAAGATGAACATGATGGAGCAGGTGCTCGACGTCCCGACGCAGGAGATCATCACCCGCGACAACGCCATTGTCGGCGTCGACGGCATCGCCTTCTACCAGATCCTCAATGCCGCGCAGGCGGCCTATCAGGTCGCCGGACTGCAGAACGCCATCCTAAACCTCACCATGACCAACATCCGTACCGTCATGGGCTCGATGGATCTCGACGAATTGCTGTCGAACCGCGACGCCATCAACGAGCGGCTGCTGCGCGTCGTCGACGAGGCGGCCCACCCGTGGGGCATCAAGATCACCCGTGTCGAGATCAAGGACATCAACCCGCCAGCCAACCTCATCGAATCGATGGGCCGGCAGATGACCGCTGAACGCAACAAGCGCGCCCAGATCCTGGCCGCCGAAGGCCTCAAGCAGTCGCAGATCCTCGAGGCCGAGGGCCGCAGGGAAGCAGCCTTCCGCGACGCCGAGGCGCGCGAGCGCTCGGCGGAGGCCGAGGCCAAGGCGACGCAGGTCGTGTCGGAAGCCATAGCCAAGGGCGACGTCCAGGCGCTCAACTACTTCATCGCCCAGAAATACACCGAGGCGCTGACCAAGATCGGTTCGGCCACGAACAGCAAGATCGTGCTGATGCCGCTGGAGGCCTCGTCGCTGATCGGCACGCTCGGCGGTATCGGCGAAATCGCCAAGGAAGTCTTCAAAGGCGATGGCTCTTCGGGCTCGCAGCGGCAGGCAGCCCGCCCGCCGGTGGTTCGTCCGAACGAGAACTGATGTCTGGATCGGTTCATCGTTTCATGGAAACGCCGAACCGCTCTCCCTTTGTTTTGACGCAATTCCGGACGGAAAGCGGCTTCACACCTTTCCTGGAATTGCTCCAATAGGTGGGCATTATGATAGACCGTATCGTTTCCGAACTCGGCCCGTGGAACTGGATGGTTCTGGGCTTTGTGCTCCTGGTGATGGAGATCGTCGCGCCGGGCGTCTTCATGCTGTGGATCGGCATCGCCGCGCTCATCGTCGGCGCCGTGTCGCTGGCGATCTGGGACGCGGCTTTCTGGAGCTGGCAGGTGCAGGTGCTGGTCTTCCTGGTCTTGTCGCTGGTCTCGGCTTTCGTCGGCAAGAAGCTGATGGCCGGCCGCCACGGCGATGCCGACCAGCCGCTGTTAAACCGGCGCGGCGCGCAGATGGTCGGCAAGCTGGCGACGCTGGCCGAGCCGATCAAGAACGGCCGCGGCCGCATCAAGCTTGGCGACACGCTGTGGCGGGTCTCCGGCCCGGACTTGCCAGCGGGCACGCAGGTGCGCGTCATCAGCGCCGCCGATACCGACCTCGAGCTGACGGTAGAAGCAGTCTGACTCCAGCGTCCAAGAATGCGTTGAGATTCAGGTCAGGCCGAGTCGAAGACGGGCGCGAAGCGACCAAACTGGATGGTTTCCGAGAACCGGCCTACGCCGGCCGAAGCCTCAACTGCAACGCCACTCATGATCGCTTCGGCCGGCGAAGGCCGGAAGCGCAGGAAGCGTCCATTTGCAGGCCGGCCTCACCTGAATATCAGCACATTCTATGCCGCGCCGATCCGCAGCAGGTCGTGCAGGTGTACAAGTCCAACCGGGCGTCCGCTCTCGACGACCATCAGGCTGGTGATGGCGGATGTGTTGATCGTCTGCAGCGCTGTCGCAACCAGCGTGTCCGGGCTTGCCGTCTTCGGCTTCTTCGTCATCACCTGATCGACGCTCATGGAAAGCAGGTCGCTGGCGATGTGCCGGCGGATATCGCCGTCGGTGATGATGCCGGCCAGCGCGCCGTCGGCGCTGGTGATCGCCACGCAGCCAAAACCCTTGCGCGACAATTCCAGGATCGCTTCGCGCATCCCGGTGCCCGAAGGCACCAGCGGCAACCGTTGGCCGACATGCATGATTTCACGCAGTTGGGTCAGATTGGCGCCGAGCTGGCCGCCCGGATGGAAGGTGCGGAAATGGTCCGGCGTGAAGCCCCGCGCCTCGAGCAGCGCGATCGCCAGCGCATCGCCCATGACGAGCTGCAGCAAGGCCGACGTTGTGGGCGCCAGCCCATGCGGACACGCCTCAGGCACGGCCGGTAGCAGCAGCACGACGTCGGCGGCCCGCGCCAGCGCCGAACTCTCCCCCGAGGTGATTGCGATCAACGGGATGGAGAAGCGCCTGGAATAGGCGACGATGCCCATCAATTCCTTGCTCTCGCCGGACCAGGACATGGCGATGATCGCATCATCCCGGGCGATCATGCCGAGATCGCCGTGATTGGCCTCGGCCGGATGGACGAAAAAGGCGGGCGTGCCGGTCGAGGCAAGCGTCGCGGCGATCTTGGAACCGATATGGCCGCTCTTGCCGACGCCGGTGACGATGGCGCGGCCCTCGATCCGCGAGATCAGGTCGATCGCGGCTGCGAAAGGCTCGGCCAGTCCGTTTGCGAGCGCGGCGGCGAGCGCCGCCACACCGGCCTGCTCCGTCGCCACCGTTCTCAGCGCCGATTCGATCGCAGCCTGCCTGTCCGGCTGCTTTCTTTCTGGGGACCCCGCATGCATGGCCAAGCGATTAGCGCTTTGCCGCGCCCCTGTCCAACAGAATTGCCGCGGTCTGCCGATGCGGGGGCTCCAAGGCGGCTCTCTCAACCCTCCGTTAACCATCCGCATTTACGGTTCGGTAAGTATGGCGCAACCGCGCCGCGCAAGCAGTGGTGACGATGTCCGGGGGCCAGCCTGAAGCGAAAATCGGTCGAAGGGGCATTGCCGTCGCAGCACTGCTGCTGACGGCAAGCGCGCTTACCTTGCTGCGGCCGGCGCCGGCGTTTTCCCAGGAGAGCGAGCTACGTGGCGAGGTTTCCGAATCGGCCATACTCGCCGACCAGCAGCGCAAGGCCAGGCAGTTGAGGGCGCAAGGGTCGCAGGATCAGAACTCGCCCGCAGCCGCGGCCGTCCAGGACACCGCATCGACGACGTACCAGCCTGCAAGTCCGGGTGCCGTTCCGGATGACAACCAGACGGCGGGCGCAACGGCCAGCATCTTCGACCAGCCACAGGCAACCGACGCCACCCCGGCCGACACGGCGACCCCGGTAAAGCCGCGCCGGCCTTCGACGGCGAAGCAGCGCGCTCAGGAGACCAAGGCAAAAGCTGACAACAAGACGGCCGACAGGAAAAAGGCCAAGAAGAAAAACGGAGAGGCGACGGACAGCACAACCACCGCAACTACCGCCGGCACGGTCAACCGGACCGACGCCACCGCCACCGATGACGATAACAGCAACCGCCGCGCCGTCACCATCGACAGCGTCGACAAGCAGAAGCTCGACCCAGGCCAGGAGCGCACCGCATCCATTGAAGGCCAGAAGGTCAAGCCGGAGGACGATCCATTCGCCGCGCCGGGCGTCAAGGTCGGCACCTTTCTCTTCCGGCCGACGCTCGAGCAGGGCTTCACCGCGACGTCCAACGCCGATTCCAGCAGCACCGGCAAATCCGCCGTTCTGTCCGAGACGGCGCTGCGTTTCACGGCGACCTCCGACTGGCGCGAGAATTCGGCTTTGATCACCGGCTATGGCCTGCTCCGCGACACCGTCTCCGGCGAAAAGATCAACGATGCGCAGGGCCGCATCGAAGGCCAGCTCAATGTCGACCTCGACAACGAGCTGCGCGCCATCGCCAAGCTCGGCTATGAGGCAGCTCCGGAATCGGCCTCCTCGCCGGATGCGATCGCCGGCGTCACCTCTCAGCCGCTGCGCCAGACCGTGGACGGCAGCCTCGGCATCGAAAAGGGTGTCGGCAAGATGCGCTACGCGCTGACCGGCGCGGTCTCGCATGATTTCTACGGCGATGCCGAACTCTCCAACGGCACCACCGTGTCGCAGAAGGATCGCGATTCCACGCTCTACACCGCGACCTTGCGCACCGGCTACGAGGTCTCGCCGGCGCTGACACCCTTCACGGAGGTCGAGGCCGGGCGGCGCATCTACGACCTGCGCGTCGACACCGACGGCTTCGAGCGGTCCTCGACCAGGCTTGGCGCGCGCGCCGGCCTCGAGCTCGACATGGGCGAGAAGCTGTCCGGCGAATTTTCCGTCGGCTGGCTGCGCGAAGCGATCGACGACAACCGCCTTCGGGCGGTGGCGGGTCCGAGCATCGACGCCGACCTCAAATGGTCGCCCGAGCGCGGCACCACTATCGGCCTGACCGGCAAGACCAGCGTCGAAACAACCACGACAGCCAACGAGAGCGGCGATATCCTCTACTCCGGCCGTCTGACCGGCGAGCGCCAGATCCGCGCCAATCTGACGGCGAATTCAGCGCTTGGCCTCGATTGGCGCGATTATACCGGCTCCGACGGCCACGATATGATCCTCAGCGCCGAGGCCGGGCTGACATGGTGGCTGAACCGCTACGCCGGGGTTACCACCCGCGTCAGGACGGAGAAGCTGACCAGCAACCTGCCCGGACGCGACTACACCGCCAACAGCGTCTATCTTGGCCTGAAGGTCCAGCGCTGACGCTTCGTCATCCTCGGGCGTAGCGGTAGCGAAGCGGACGCGCAGACCCGGGGATCCATGCCGTGCCTTGGGCCGAATAGTAAAAGCGGCGCAGAACAGAGGTGGTTTTGCACCGCTGCGATGTTCGCAGGTAACGGCATGGATCCTATGGTCTGCGCCGCGTCGCTTCGCTCCTTGCTACGCCATAGGATGACGAAGCCCGGTGGCCTTGGCCAGCAAACTAATGCATGTCGCCCAGAAGTGTACCCGGTACTGGGACGACGACATGCATAAAAACAAGGACTTAAAGCGCGTCTCCTGAATCCGTTTCAGCGCGACGCGCTTTAAGAAGCCGCGCCTCGGCGCTCCACCGGCCGCACCTCATCCAGCAGCGTGCGGATGACGCCGGCCATGCTTCCATTCATGTCGGTGCGCCAGAGCGCGAAGGCGACATTGGCCTCCACAAAACCTTCCGGCGAGCCACAGTCGAAGGTGCGCCCTTTGTAGTGATAGCCGTAGAAGGGCTGCTTCTTCTCCAGCTTCAGCATGGCGTCGGTCAGCTGGATTTCGTTGCCGGCGCCGCGTTCCTGGCTTTCCAGGATGCCGAAGATTTCCGGCTGCAGGATGTAGCGGCCGTTGATGAAGAGGTTGGAGGGCGCCGTGCCCTGCTTTGGCTTTTCCACCATCCCGGTGATGCGGAAGCCGTGATGGGTGTCCTCGCCGCGGCCGACAATGCCGTATTTATGCGCCTCGGCCGGGTCGCATTCCTGCACGGCGATGATGTTGTTGCCGGTCTCGGCATAGAGCTCGACCATGTCCTTCATGCAGCTCTTCTCCGACTGCATGATCATGTCGGGCAAAAGCAGCGCGAACGGCTCGTCGCCGACCAGCTCGCGGGCGCACCAGACGGCGTGGCCGAGGCCCATCGGCACCTGCTGGCGCGTGAAGCTCGTCTGTCCCGGCGCCGGCTGCAGCCGCTGCAGGCGGGCAAGCTGGTCGTCCTTGCCGCGTTGGGCGAGCGTGTCATAGAGCTCGAACTGGACGTCGAAATGGTCCTCGATGACCGCCTTGTTGCGACCGGTCACGAAGATGAAATGCTCGATGCCGGCGTCGCGTGCCTCGTCGACCACATATTGGATGACCGGCCGGTCGACGACGGTGAGCATTTCCTTCGGGATGGCCTTGGTGGCCGGGAGGAACCTCGTGCCGAGGCCTGCGACCGGGAAAACTGCCTTGCGAACTCGCTTCATGCTGCGCCACCCTTGCGTTTCGGCCAATTATCCGCTCGGCGGCGCGCTCCGCAATCCCCCCAGAGATTTTCACGCGGAAATCATTTTCACGCCGGAATGTTGGACTACCGAACCGCCAAGTTGAACGTGAGAGTTAAAAGCCGCCACACCTCTTTTTTTCGTTCCCGGCGGCGCCTATGGTAAACTAAATACTAACCCGGTTCGGCGTTGAATGATCCTTCGTGATTTGACGAAGGAGGAAATGATGTCCGTTCGCAACACCGCAAGGCGCCTGACGGCACTGGTGACGGCCGCCGGCCTCACATTGGCCCTGCTGATGCCAGCCGGACCCGCTTTCGCCGATGCCGGGTTTCGCCAATGGGTCTCGGGCTTCCGCGCTACCGCGGTCGCGGGCGGCGTTTCAGGCGCTGTCTACGATCAGTCCATGAGAGGCATCGAGCCAGACCCGGTCGTGCTGGAAAAGGCCCGCACCCAGCCGGAATTCACGGCGCCTGCCTGGGACTATTTCGACAACCGCGTGCATGACCAGGCGGTGGCCAACGGCCAGGCGATGGCGAGGAAATGGAAGCCGTGGCTCGATCGCATCGAGGCGCGGTTCGGTGTCGACCGCAACATCCTTCTGGCCATCTGGTCGATGGAATCGAACTATGGCGAGATCCTCAAGCGCGACGACATCATGCGCAACGTCATCCGTTCGCTGGCGACACTCGCCTATGGCGATCCGAAGCGCTCGAAATACGCCCGCACCCAGCTGGTCGCGGCGTTGAAGATCCTGCAGACCGGCGACATCGACGAGAGCCATCTGATGGGTTCCTGGGCCGGCGCCATGGGCCAGACCCAGTTCATCCCGACCAGCTATCAGCGCTACGCGGTCGACATGGACGGCAACGGCAAGCGCGATATCTGGAATTCGATCCCCGACGCGCTCGCGACCTCCGCCAACCTGCTCAAGAAGAACGGCTGGCAGGCCGGTAAGACCTGGGGCTATGAAGTCACCATACCGGCCGGCAAACTGCCTGGCGGAGCAAAGACGATCGCCCAATGGCAGACGCTCGGCGTCGTCAGGGCCAGCGGCAAGCCGTTCAGGAACCTGACCGACAAGGCAACGCTGAAGGTGCCCGACGGCAAGGGCGGCCCCGCCTTCCTGATGATCAGGAATTTTTCTGTCATCAAGGCCTACAACAACGCCGACAAATACGCTTTGGCCGTCGGCCTCCTGGCCGACGAGATCGCTGGGGGCACCGGCCTGGTGCAGGATTGGCAGCGGCCTTTCACCAAGCTCAGCTTCGAAGAACGGCAGGAGTTGCAGAAGCGGCTTTCCGAGCACGGCTATTATGACGGCAAGTTCGACGGCAAGATCGGCGATGGCTCGAAGGCCGCCATCATGGCCTATCAGGCCAAGGTCGGCTTGACCCAGGATGGCTATCCGAGCATGGAAGTGCTCAAATGGCTTCGCAAGAAGTAGAGCCGTCTAATGCATGTCGCCCAGAAGTGTACGCGGTTCTGGGACAACGATATGCATTAAAACAAGGACTTAAAGCGCGTCGCCTGAATCCGTTTCAGCGCGACGCGCTTTAGAGCAATTCCAGGAAAAGTGCGCGGCGGTTTTCCGTTCGGAATTGCGTGAATGAGATACTTAGGGCGGGCTAGCTTTTCTGTGAAAGGTTGAACCGCTCCAAGGCGCCAGGCATCCTTTCAAGCAGGGCGAGGATGCTGTAGCGCTTCGGCTTGCGCATGACTTTCCCGCGTCTGCCTGGTCATGCGCCAAGGGATGGAGAGGTGTTTGGTTCCGGTTGCGCGTATCAGGCAGGGCATTCGCCGGGCGCCGATCCTGATTCTTGCCCTTGCTGTGCTTGTCGTCACCGCCGCCGGCGCCTTCCACGCCCCTGCATTCGCGCAGGAGGAAAGCCATGGCTGGTCGCTGCGCGACCTTCTGTTCCCGCGCCGCAGCGAACGTGTCGAGCCGCCGGTCGAAATCCAGAAGCCAAGGCCGAAACCGAAGAAGAAAGCCAAGCCGCGTCCGCCGGCGGCGCCGGAAACACCGATCGTCGAGAAGACAAACGACGCCCGTGTCGTGCTGGTGGTCGGCGATTTTCTGGCCGGCGGGCTGGCCGAGGGCCTGGACACCGCCTTTGCCGACAATCCCGCTGTCAGGATCGTCGCCCGCAGCAACGGTTCGTCCGGCTTCGTTCGAGACGACTTCTACAATTGGCCGGCCGAGATAAAATCGCTGATCGAAACCGAGAAACCGTCGGCCGTGATCGTCATGCTGGGCTCCAACGACCGCCAGCAGATGAAGGTCGGCGACGTGCGCGAGCAGCCGCGTTCGGAAAACTGGACCAAGGAATATGAACGCCGCACCGATGCATTCGGCAAGGCCATACAGGACGCCAAGGTGCCGTTCCTGTGGGTCGGCATGCCGGCTTTCCGCGTGTCGAAGATGAACTCGGACATGCTTGCCTTCAACGACATCTTTCGCTCGGCCGCCGAAAAGCATGGCGGCGAGTTCGTCGATGTCTGGGACGGCTTCGTCGACGAAAACGGCGCTTTCGTCATCTCCGGCCCGGACATCAACGGCCAGCCGGTTCGCCTGCGTTCCGACGACGGCATCAACGTCACCAAGGCCGGCAAGCGCAAGCTCGCCTTCTACACGGAAAAGCCGTTGGCCAAGATCCTCGGCCTGGCGGCGCCGGGGAGCATCACGACCGTGTCGGCGCCGGCGGGCGCTCCGGTCGAGGCGCCGAAGCCGGCCGCCGCGCCCGTCATCGTCGACCGCACCGCGCCGATGCTGCTCGGCGACCCGGCGCTCGACGGCGGCTCGGAACTGCTCGGCGCCGCGCAACCGGCCAGGGCCGATCCGAATCTGCCTGGCGAAAAACTGATCATCGAAGGCAAGGCGCCCGCGGCTTCACCCGGCCGCGCCGACGATTTTTCCTGGCCGCCCAAGCAGCCGGCGACTGCCGCAGCTCAGCCCGGTACCACGACCGGTATCAATCAATAGGTTGGTAGCAACGAGAACGCCTGCGGCCTGCCGCAGGCCTAGGATTTCCAAACGGTCTCAGCGAGGCAGCACCGTCGACCCCATCAGCGCCTCGTCGATCGAGCGCGCCGCCTGGCGGCCCTCGCGGATCGCCCACACCACCAGCGACTGGCCGCGGCGCACATCGCCGGCAGCATAAAGCTTGTCGACGCTGGTTTTGTAGTCGCGGTCGTTAGCCTCGACGTTGGTCGAGCGACGGCTGTCGGTGGCGACTTTGATCTGGCCGTCGAGCTCCTTCATCAGACTGTCGCCCGCCGGGCCGGCAAAGCCGATGGCGATAAAGGCGAGATCGGCGCGGATGACGAACTCGGTGCCGGCGATCGGCTTGCGCCTGTCGTCGACCTCGCAGCAGCGCACGCCGGTCAGCTGGCCTTCCTCGCCGATGAATTCGAGCGTCGCCACCTGGAATTCGCGCTCGGCGCCCTCGGCCTGCGAGGACGAGGTGCGCATCTTGGTCGCCCAGTAGGGCCATACCGCGAGCTTGTCTTCCTTCTCGGGCGGTTGCGGACGGATGTCGAGCTGGGTCACGCGCACCGCGCCCTGGCGGAAGGCGGTGCCGATGCAGTCGGACGCGGTGTCGCCGCCGCCGACCACGACGACATGCTGGCCGCCGGCGATGATCGGGTGCGAGGGCCAGGCCACCGACTGGATCGGCTCGCCGCCGACGCGGCGGTTCTGCTGCACCAGATAAGGCATGGCATCGTAGACGCCGCTGAGGTCGCTGCCCGGAATGCCCGCCGGACGCGGCGTTTCCGAGCCGCCGCTATAAAGCACGGCGTCGAATTCCTCGAGGAGGTCGGCCACCTTCATATCGACGCCGACATTGACGCCGCAATGGAAGGTCACGCCCTCGCCCTGCATCTGCTCGATGCGCCGGTCGATGTAATGCTTCTCGATCTTGAAGTCCGGAATGCCGTAGCGCATCAGCCCGCCGGGGCGGCTCTCGCGCTCATAGACATGCACGTCATGACCGGCGCGGCCGAGCTGCTGCGCCGCCGCCATTCCCGCCGGGCCGGAACCGATGACGGCGACCCGCTTGCCGGTCTTCTTCTCGGGCGGATAGGGCCGGATATGGCCGGTCTCGTAAGCCTTGTCGGCGATCGCCTGCTCGACCGTCTTGATGGCGACCGGAATGTCCTCGAGGTTCAGCGTGCAGGCTTCCTCGCAAGGCGCGGGGCAGATGCGGCCGGTGAACTCCGGGAAATTGTTGGTCGAATGCAGGTTGCGGATCGCGTTGTCCCAATCGCCGTTGTAGACGAGGTCGTTCCAGTCCGGGATCTGGTTGTGGATCGGGCAGCCGGTTGGTCCGTGGCAGAACGGAATGCCGCAATCCATGCAGCGCGCGGCCTGTTTCTCGACCTCCTTGTCCGACATCGGCAGCGTGAATTCGCGGAAATGCCGGATGCGGTCGGAGGCTGGCTGGTACTTGTGCACCTGCCGGTCGATCTCGAGAAAGCCTGTTACCTTGCCCATAGTCCAGTCCCTGCTGTCCGAAGGCACGCCCCAAGAAGCCTAGCTTGTCGCGCACCCGTTAACCCCATAAGGCCGCCATGGCAACCGCACCTTGTTGGAGCATGACCTTCGCCGAAAACCGGTCCCCACTTTTCGGGGTCATGCTCTCTGAGGTCAGGATTGTTGGTGAGGATGCCAGCCGGAAAGTCATCTCCCCGGCCATGCCCGAAACCTATTCCGCCGCCACGCTCATGCGCATGCGTTCCATCTCGATCAGCGCGCGGCGATATTCCACCGGCATGATTTTGCGGAATTTCGGCCGGAAGTTCTGCCAGTCGTCGAGGATCTCGCGGCCGCGCACCGAACCGGTGAAATGAACGTGGTTCGAGATCAGCTGGTAGAGCCTTTCCTCATCATGGCTGGTCATGTCGCCCGACACGTCGACGCGGCCCTTGTGGTCGAGGTCGCCGCCGTGATGGAGCAGTTTCTCCATCAGGTCGTCCTCTTCCGGAACCGGCTCGAGCTCGACCATCGCCATGTTGCAGCGCTCGGCGAAATCGCCCTTCTCGTCCAGCACATAGGCGACGCCGCCCGACATGCCGGCCGCGAAATTGCGCCCCGTTTTTCCCAGCACGACGACGATGCCCCCGGTCATGTATTCGCAGCCATGATCGCCGACGCCTTCGACGACGGCGGCCACGCCCGAATTGCGCACCGCGAAACGCTCGCCGGCGACGCCGGCGAAATAGGCTTCGCCTTCGGTCGCGCCATAAAGCACCGTATTGCCGACGATGATCGAGTCCGCCGCGACGATTCTAGATTCTTCCGGCGGGCGGATGACGATGCGGCCGCCCGACAGGCCCTTGCCGACATAGTCGTTGCCGGCGCCGACCAGTTCGAACGAGACGCCGCGCGCCAGGAAGGCGCCGAAGGACTGGCCGGCCGTGCCGGTGAGCTTCACCTGGATCGTATCCTCGCGCAGGCCCTTGTGCTTGAAACGCTTGGCCACTTCTCCCGACAGCATGGCGCCGGCAGAGCGGTCGACATTGCGGATCGGCAGCTCGATGATGACGGGCTGCTTGGCTTCGAGCGCCGGCTTTGCCGCCTCGATCAGCTTGCGGTCGAGCACGTCGTCGATCGGATGCTTCTGCCGCTCGGTCCAGTGCAGGGCCTCATGCGGAGCGTCCGGCTTGAAGAACATCTTCGAGAAGTCGAGTCCGCGCGCCTTCCAGTGCTGGATGACGTCGCGCTTCTCCAGGAGATCGCTGTCGCCGATGATCTGGTCGAGATGCGTGAAGCCCATTTCGGCTAGCAGCGCGCGCACCTCTTCCGCCACGTAGAAGAAGAAGTTGATGACATGCTCGGGCGCGCCCTTGAAGCGCTTGCGCAGCACTGGGTCCTGCGTCGCCACGCCGACCGGACAGGTGTTGAGATGGCACTTGCGCATCATGATGCAGCCGGCCGCGATCAGCGGCGCGGTCGAGAAGCCGAACTCGTCGGCGCCGAGCAGCGCGCCGATGATGACGTCGCGCCCGGTGCGCAAGCCGCCGTCGACCTGCAGCGCCACTCTGCTGCGCAAGCCGTTGAGCACCAGCGTCTGATGCGTCTCGGCGAGGCCCATTTCCCAGGGGCTGCCGGCATGCTTGAGCGATGTCAGCGGCGAAGCGCCGGTGCCGCCGTCATAGCCCGAGATGGTGATGTGATCGGCGCGCGCCTTGGCGACGCCCGCCGCGACCGTGCCGACGCCGACTTCCGACACCAGCTTGACCGAGACATCGGCCGCCGGATTGACGTTCTTCAGATCGTAGATCAGCTGCGCCAGATCCTCGATCGAATAGATGTCGTGATGCGGCGGCGGCGAGATCAGCCCGACGCCGGGTGTCGAGTGCCTGACCTTGGCAATGGTCGCATCGACCTTGTGTCCAGGCAGCTGACCGCCCTCGCCGGGCTTGGCGCCCTGCGCGACCTTGATCTGCATGACATCGGAATTGACCAGATATTCCGCCGTGACGCCGAACCGGCCCGAGGCGACCTGCTTGATCGCCGAGCGTTCCGGGTTCTTGCCGCCGCCGGGCAGCGGCAGGTAGCGGTCGGCTTCTTCGCCGCCCTCGCCGGTGTTCGACTTGCCGCCGATCTGGTTCATCGCGCGCGCCAGCGTCGTATGCGCTTCGCGAGAGATCGAGCCGAACGACATCGCGCCGGTCGAGAAACGCTTGACGATCTCGGCCGCCGGCATGACGTCCTCGATCGCGACCTTCCTGCCGCCGGTCTCCTCCGCCAGCTTGATCTTGAACAGGCCGCGGATGGTCTGGGCGCGCGCGGTCGCGCTGTCGATCTGCGCCGAATAGTCCTTGAACGTATCCCATGAGCCCTGCCGCACGGCGTGCTGCAGGCTGGCGACCGCATCGGGCGACCACATATGCGCCTCGCCGCGCATGCGGTACATGTATTCACCGCCGACTTCGAGGTTGTTGCGCAGCACCGGATCGCCGCCGAAGGCGTCGCTATGGCGGCTGAGCGTCTCGGTGGCGATCTCGTCCAGGCCGACGCCTTCGATCAGCGTCGCCGTGCCGGTGAAATACTTCTCGACGAAATCCGACTTGAGCCCGATGGCGTCGAAGATCTGCGCGCCGCAATAAGACTGGTAGGTCGAGATGCCCATCTTGGACATCACCTTGAGGATGCCCTTGCCGATCGACTTGATGTAGCGCGAGACCACCTCGTACTCGTCGACTTCTTCCGGCAGCTCGCCGCGCTTGTGCATGTCGAGCAGCGTGTCGAAGGCGAGATAGGGATTGATGGCCTCCGCGCCATAGCCGGCGAGGCAGCAGAAGTGATGCACTTCGCGCGGCTCGCCGGACTCCACCACGAGGCCGACCGAGGTGCGCAGGCCCTTGCGGATCAGATGATGATGCACGGCCGCCGTCGCCAGAAGCGAAGGAATGGCGATGCGGTCCGGCCCTACCTGGCGGTCGGACAGGATGATGATGTTGTAACCGCCGGCGACCGCCGCCTCCGCCCGCTCGCAGAGCCGGTCGATAGCGCCCTGCATGCCGGCTGCACCTTCGTTCGAGCCGTAGGTGATGTCGATCGTCTTGGTGTCGAAACGATCTTCGGTATGACCGATCGAGCGTATCTTCTCCAGATCGCCATTGGTCAGGATCGGCTGGCGCACTTCGAGCCGCTTGCGGCGCGAGGTGCCGACGAGATCGAAGATGTTCGGCCGCGGCCCGATGAACGACACCAGGCTCATCACCAGCTCCTCGCGGATCGGGTCGATCGGCGGGTTGGTGACCTGGGCGAAGTTCTGCTTGAAATAGGTGTAGAGCAGCTTCGACTTGTCCGACATTGCCGAGATCGGCGTGTCGGTGCCCATCGAACCGACCGCTTCCTGGCCGGTGGTCGCCATCGGCGCCATCAAAAGCTTGGTGTCCTCCTGCGTGTAGCCGAAGGACTGCTGGCGATCGAGCAGGCTGACATCCTTGCGCAGCGCGCGCGGCTCGACCGGCTTCAGGTCTTCGAGGATGAGCTGCGTGTTGGCCAGCCAGGTCTTGTAGGGGTGCCTTGTCGCGATCTCCGACTTGATCTCTTCGTCGGAGACAATGCGGCCCTTGGCGAGGTCGATGAGCAGCATGCGGCCCGGCTGCAGTCGCCACTTTTGCACGATCTTCTCTTCCGGCACCGGCAGCACGCCGGCTTCGGAAGCCATGATGACGCGGTCGTCATCGGTGACGATGTAGCGCGCCGGGCGCAGGCCGTTGCGGTCGAGCGTGGCGCCGATCTGGCGTCCGTCGGTGAACACCACCGCCGCCGGCCCGTCCCACGGCTCCATAAGGGCCGCATGGTATTCGTAGAAAGCCTTGCGGTCCGCGTCCATGAGCTTGTTGCCGGCCCAGGCCTCCGGGATCAGCATCATCATGGCGTGGCTGAGCGAATAGCCGCCCTGGAACAGGAACTCGAGCGCGTTGTCGAAACACGCGGTGTCCGACTGGCCATCATAGGAGATCGGCCAGAGCTTCGAGATGTTGTTGCCGAACAGTTCGGAATCGACCGAGGCCTGGCGCGCCGCCATCCAGTTGTTGTTGCCGCGCACTGTGTTGATCTCGCCATTATGCGCGACCATTCGATAGGGATGCGCCAGCTTCCACGACGGGAAAGTGTTGGTCGAGAAACGCTGATGGACCAGGATCAGCGCTGTTTCGAAGCGCGGATCGTTGAGGTCCTTGTAGTAGGCGCCGACCTGGTAGGCCAGGAACATGCCCTTGTAGACGATGGTGCGCGCCGACAGCGACACGCAATAGGCGCCGATGTCCTTGTTGTCGTTCTCGGCATAGATGCGGCCCGAGATCACCTTGCGCAGCAGGTAAAGCCTAGCCTCATATTCCTCATCGTCGGTGATGTCCGGCGTGCGACCGATGAACACCTGGCGATGAAACGGCTCCGACGCGACGATATCCGGAGCCTTCGACAACGACGAATTGTCGACCGGCACGTCGCGGAAGCCGATCAGCGGCAGCCCTTCCGACTGCGCCGATTCGGCGATGATCTCTTCGATGTGGGCGCGAAGCGACGCGTCCTGCGGCATGAACCAGTGGCCGACGCCATATTGGCCGGCCGGCGGCAGTTCGACGCCCTTGGCGGCCATCTCCTCGCGGAAGAAGCCGTCGGGGATCTGCACCAGCACGCCGGCGCCGTCGCCGACCAGCGGGTCGGCGCCGACCGCGCCGCGATGAGTGAGGTTCTCCAGCATCGCCAGGCCGTCCTCGACGATCCGGTGCGACTTCACGCCCTTCATGTTGGCGATGAAGCCGACGCCGCAGGCGTCATGCTCGTTGCGCGGATCGTAGAGGCCCTGCGCGGTCATGCCGCTGGCCATAGCACGGGTTGGACGTTTAACGGCTGCCGCTTTCGTCTGCGCGGCCTGGCCGTCGATCGCAGATGGCGTCAGTTCCGTCATCGTCCTATCCTCCGTTCTCCACCTTGGCCCTGACTATTTCAGGGCGCCGGTTTGCCTTGGGAAGCACAACGCTTCCCCTTGATCCTGCTGCACGTCTCGCGAAATCTACCGAACCATACGGCTATACGCCCGGTTCGCATCCGGTATCGTACAGGTCAGAGCCGGGCCGTCTACCCGCCGCTCGCGACAATGGCCGGAATGGCCAGTGATGATACGCCAGTCCAGCCTGTTTTGTGCGACAAAATAAGACAGCACTACTGTCCTAAATTTTTTATGACAGAAATCGGGGAGGCACACAAGACTGATTCACAAAAATCTTGGCGGCGCCGCGACACAAAATTTCGGGACAAGCGCTGGAAACGCAAGGTTTGGTCCGGGCCTTTTGAAGGTGGCCGGCTGGCTTTACCGCTTTGCCAGTGATTGGCCCTTGCGCTTCGCCTGACGAAGCGATCAAGTCGCGCCGCTTTTGCCAATCACGATATGGATCCCTCGATGTTTTTTGCATCCGACAACTGGGCGGGCGTGCACCCCGATATTTCGGCCAACCTGTCGCGCCATGCCGCCGGCACAGCTGTCGCCTATGGCGACGGCGACCTCGACCGCGTCGTCTACCGTCGCTTCAACGAGATTTTCGAGCGCGAGGTGCAGGTCTTCTTCGTCGCGACCGGCACCGCGGCCAACGCGCTTTCAATGGCTGCCTTGAACCGTATCGGCGGCATCGCGCTTTGTCATTCCGAAGCGCATATGAATGTCGACGAGTTTGGCGCGATGGGCTTCTATACCGGCGGCGCGCGCATGGCGCCGGTCCCCGGACCGCTGGGGCGCATGAACCCGGAGGCCCTCGACCGGGCCATAAAGCGCTATTCGCAGGATCTGGCCCCTGCCGGTCAGCCGATGGCGGTCAGCGTCACCCAGGCGACCGAGGTCGGCACGGTCTATAGCGTCGACGACGTCAAGGCGATCGCCGAGGTCAGCCACCGCCACAAGCTGCCGCTGCATATGGACGGCGCGCGCTTCGCCAATGCGATTGCCGCGACAGGCGTCAGCCCGGCCGAAATGACCTGGAAGAGCGGCGTCGACCTCATCTCCTTCGGCGCCACCAAGAACGGCTGCTGGATGGCCGACGCGGTCGTGGTCCTCAATCCGGACGTCGGTAACGACCTGCGCCTGCTGCGCCAACGCGCCGGGCAGACTTTTTCCAAGGCCCGCTTCATCTCGGCCCAGTTCGAAGCCTATCTCACCGACGATCTGTGGCTGAAGATGGCCGGGCACGCCAATGCGATGGCCGCGCATCTGGCGGAGACGATCGAGGATGCGCCGGCCGGCAAGCTCGCCTGGCTGCCGCAGGCCAACGAGGTGTTCGCCATCCTCGGCCGCGCGACGGCGGAGAAGCTGCAGGCGGCCGGCGCCAAGTTCTACGAATGGGGCATGCCGCAGGGCTTCGACGGGCACCTCGGCGACAATGAAGCGATCTACCGATTCGTCGCCAGCTTCGCGACCACGACGGAAGAGATCGACCGTCTCGGTCACTTGCTTGGCTGAGTGTCCGGCAACCGGGAGCAGCCTGATGACCAAACCGTCTCTCGGCTCGACAATGCGGCTGGTTCGTCCGGCGCCGAACGTCCTGGGCTTCTACGATGGCCGCATCGATGGCGTTCGCATCTGGTCGGACGAGCCGAATTGGCTCGACGACGGCGCTTATACCCTCGGCATTTGCACCTATGCCATCGTCGATGGATCGCAGGCGCTTGTTTATGACACGCATATTTCGCTCACCCACGCCCGCTTCATCAGGCGGACGCTTGAAGACATGGGTGTGACTTCGATACGCGTCGTGCTCAGCCACTGGCATGACGATCATATCGCCGGCAACGAGGTGTTCGTGGATTGCGAGATCATCGCCAACCGCCTCACGGCCTCGGCGCTTGAACGCGGCCGGGCCGAGATCGAAGGCGGTAGTCCGCCCATCAAGCCGCTCGTACCGCCCAACAGGCTATTCGAGAACAGCCTCGGCCTGACGGTCGGAGCGATCCACGTCGAACTGCGCCAGGTCGAGATCCACAGCCATGACGGCACGGTGCTGCTGATGCCCGACGCCGGCCTGCTGCTGGCGGGCGACACGCTGGAAGACTCCATCACCTATGTCTCGGAACCGGAACGCCTGAGCGAACATTTGACCGACCTGGAGCGCATGGCCGGTTGGCAGTTCGATCGGATCCTGCCCAACCACGGTTCCTTGCAGGCAATCGAAGCAGGCGGCTACGACAGAAGCTTCATCACCGCGACTGAAGCCTATGTTCGAAAGCTGCTTTCCTGCCGGCAAGACCCAGGCCTGGCGAAACAAGATCTGAAGACCTTCGGCGCCGACATATTTGCCACGACGGCGACCGCGTATTTCGCGCCATACGAAGCCGTTCACCGACAGAATATCGAGGCGGTGATCGCGGCAAATGGCCAATAAGGTGTGTTGCAGCTAGTGGCACTGCACAGGGGTTTTGACCGGTCGGCTCTGTTTGCGTTAGCAGGTGGCATGCCTTGGAGATTGGCCGAAACGCTCACCCCGTCGTCATTCTAGGGCGGAGCGGGAAGCGAAGCGTACCGCGTAGACCCTAGAATCCATGCCGTGGCCTTGATCGAAGGCGCTGCGGAGCAGAATTCTGCACCGCAGCAACGCTTCGAAGTCACGGAATGGATTCTATGGTCTGCGCGCGTCGCTTCGCTCCTTGCTCCGCCATAGAATGACGACGTTGGGGCGGCTTCAACCAATCCCCGTCGTTTGCACTGATTTCACGGAAATGAACGGAAAATCTTGTACCAAGACAAACGGCAACCTTTCAAAATCCCTGTGTCGGGGAACTTGGCGAGGAGGATCAGAAAAATCAGGAACCAGCGGCGGAGGATCGCCGGACCGATCGTCTGGCGCAACATCTGCCCCTGCCACATGCCGAGCAAGGCCGGCAGCACGGCAAGCGAGGACATCGCCAGATGTCCGGCATCGAACGCACCAGCGAGGCTGGACCCAGCGCCCAAGCGATCCTACGGCACAATGAAAAGCGGCGCCTCTCGGCGCCGCTTTCGTCTCGGGAGGGAGATTTGGGTCTTGGATGGAGCCCGCGGGTTACGCGGCGGCCTTGGCTTCGATCTGCCTGGCCTTGTCCGAGGACTGGGTAATCGCGATCTTGCGCGGCTTCAGCTCCTCGGGAATATTGCGCTTGAGGTCGACGAAGAGCAGGCCGTTCTTCAGCGTGGCGCCTTCCACTTCGACATGGTCGGCCAGCTGGAAGCGGCGCTCGAAGGACCTCGAGGCGATGCCGCGATAAAGCAGCTCCGAACCCTCGCCGTTGTTCTCTTCCTTGCGCTCGCCCTTGACGGTCAGCACGTTGCGGTGGGCTTCGATCGAAATCTCGTCTTCCGAGAAGCCGGCAACGGCCATCGAGATGCGGTAGGCGTTCTCGCCGGTGCGCTCGATATTATAGGGCGGGTAGGTCTGCGCGGTCTCGGGCTGGCCGAGCGAGTCGAGCATGGTGAACAGCCGGTCGAAGCCGACGGTCGAACGATAAAGCGGGGAAAAATCAACGTGACGCATGATGTGTTCTCCTGTTGAGCAACATGGTTTGCGCATGACCCGGTGCGAAACCCTCGAAAGGCGTTCCGGATCGGCCAGCGGCCCCGACATCGGCGGCCGCACCCTTCATTTGGGAAGCGGAAAAAGCCATTTCAAGGTTTTTGACCGGCGCAAAACCGCCATGTTGATGAACGGCAGATGAACTCGGGCTTCGGCATCCGTTCAGCCTGGCGTCGCTAAGCTCAGCCAAGGTCGAGCAATTCCAGGAAAAGCGTGAAGCGGTTTTCCGTCCGGAACTGCGCCAAGACAGAGAGACAAGCGGCGCCTTGATCCCGGCGCCGTGACGAGGCCGAGCCGGGTGCAACGTCCCTTCCTCCCGGATCGACAGAGGCCGGAAGAGCGCCGCAGGCACTTCCGGCCTTACCCGTTTCACGGCAGCCGCGTCGCGTAAATCCTCGCAGCGCCTTTGCTTTTGCCGCCTGGCCGTCTATCACCATGCCGACGCCTCGCCCGTCCGGGCAAGCAGCAACCAACGACGCGCCGAATGACGGATCTTTTCCACCACACCGAGGACAATCCCGCGCCGCAGAATGCCGCGGGCGGCTTCTTCACCACATCCGACGGCAAGAAGATCCGGTACGGCGTCTTTGCCGCTGTCGCCCGCCCGCTGCAGGGCACGGTGGTCCTGCTGACCGGGCGCAACGAATGCATCGAGAAATATTTCGAGACCATCCGCAACCTCGCCGATCGCGGCTTCGGCGTCGCCGTCCTCGACTGGCGCGGCCAGGGCGATTCCAGCCGCCTGCTGCGTGACCGCCAGCGCGGCTATGTCCGCAGCTTCCGCGACTATACGCGCGACCTCGAACAATTCTTCGAGGAGATCGTGCTGCCCGACTGCCGCGGCCCCTATTATATCCTCGCCCATTCGACCGGGGCCGTGATTGCGCTGCTTGCCTCGCCGTCGATGGTCAACCGCGTGCGGCGCATGGTGCTGCTGGCGCCTTTCCTCGCCGTGCCCGACCTGCCGGTTTCGACAAGCACGGTGCGGCGCATCTGCGCGGTCTTCTGCGCGCTGGGTCTCGGCAGGCTTTATGCCGCGCTCGGTCCACGGCCGAAATTGCCGCCGCCTTTCGAGGTGAACAAGGTGACCACGGATCCCGGGCGTTACCGGCGCAATGTCGGGATCTACGAGGCCTGGCCGCACCTCGCCCTCGGCGGCCCGACCATCCGCTGGCTGAAAGCCGCCGCCGGGGCAGCGGAAGCCGTCAGCGATTCGGATTTCATGGCAAGGGTCCAGGTGCCGACGCTGATCGTCGCCGCCGGCGCCGATCGGGTGGTCTCGACCAGGGCGGTGGAAGCCTATGCCAGGAAACTGCGTGTCGGCTCGCTGTTGATGATCGACTGCGCGCAACACGAGCTCCTGCAGGAGAAGGACATCTACCGCGAGCAGCTCCTGGCCGCCTTCGACGCCTTCATTCCCGGCACCGGCGAGGCCTGATCGCGATCGACGTCCGGCCGCGGCCGGCCGTCTGGGCGCCGTGGATCAACCGCGCAGCGCGGCCATTGCCGCGGCATGCAGTTCCGGCGTCGCCGCCGCCAATATGTCGCCGCCCTTCTCCGCCGGCCCGCCTTCGAAAGTGGTGATGACGCCGCCGGCCTTCTCGATGATCGGGATCAGCGCGACGATGTCGTAGGGCTTCAAGCCCGGATCGGCGACGATATCCACGCTGCCCGCCGCCAGCATGGCGAAGGCGTAGCAGTCGGTGCCGTAGCGGGCGAGCTGGACCTTTGTCTCGAACTGGTCGTAGCGCTTGCGCGCATCGCCTTTGAACAAGGCGGGTGTGGTCGTGAACAGCGTCGCTTGCGCGAGCTCGGTCGTCTTGCGCGTCGCGAGCCTGCGCGGGCCGCCCGGTCCTTCGAAATGCGAGCCCGAGGCGTTTGCGTAGAACAGCTCGCCGGTGAAAGGTTGCGACATCATGCCGGCGACAGCGTCGCCATCGACGGTGAGCCCGACCAGCGTTCCCCAGACCGGGATGCCGGAGATGAAAGCGCGCGTCCCGTCGATCGGGTCGATCACCCAGACATGCCGGCTGGTGGTGTTTTCACTGCCGTGCTCCTCACCGAGAATGCCGTGATCGGGATATTCGGCCGAGATCAGCGCCCGGATCACGCGCTCGGCCTCGCGATCGGCCTCCGTTACCGGATCGAAGCTTCCCGCCAGCTTGTTGGTGACCGTCCCCTGGCTGCGGAAGCGCGGCAAGGTTTCCGCGGCGGCGGCATGCGCGATGCGCCGCATGAAATCGAGGCTGATATCCAAGTCGTTCTCCCCATCGCGGCCTTTGCCAGCCGCTCTTTCTCGCAGAACAGGCGCGCTGAAGACCAGTCAAGCGCCCGCATTCTGTTGCCCGAATGCCACATTTGAGCCGCCGAAGCGGAATTTCCACATCATATTGAATTAAAAAGGCCTGATGTCGATTGACATTTGTGCGCCGCACAATAATTTTGTTATCGGACAGGTTTTCCTGTCCATGCCCTCCTTGGGCGTTTCCTCCCTAGACTTCGACCGTGTCGTGAAAACGATGCGGTCTTTTTTTCGAGCAATTCCAGGAAAAGTGTGAAGCGGTTTTCCGTCCGGAATTGCGTATAGATAACTCGGCGCGCCGACCGCGCCGTCATTCCGCCGCCAGCGGCAGATCGACGAAATGATGGTCGGGCATCGACATCAGGTCGGCCGAGAAGCGGGTCAGGTCGTCGGCCAGCGCGTCGAAGCCGGCCGATTTCCGGAACGTCCGCTCATCCATGTAAAGCCCGCGATTGACCTCGACCTGCAACGCGTGCAGATGCCGCGCCGGCCTGCCATAATGCTCGGTGATGAACCCGCCGGCATAGGGCTTGTTGTGCGCGACCGTATAGCCCATGCCGACAAGCAGGCTGATTGCCATTTCGGTGAGCGCCGGCGAGGCCGAAATGCCGAAGCGGTCGCCGATGATAAAGTCGGGCCGCACGCCATTGTCGCCGACGCGGATGCCGGCCGGCATCGAGTGGCAGTCGATCAGCACGGCATAGCCGAACCTGGCATGCGTCCTGGTAAGCAGCCGCTTCAGCGTCTCGTGGTAAGGCTTGTACACCGCCTCGATGCGCGCCACTGCCTCGGCCAGCGGCAGGCGGCCGGGATAGATATCGAGCCCCTCGCCGACCAGCTTCGGCACCGTGCCCAGCCCGCCGGCGACACGCGCCGAGCGGATGTTGCAGAAGGACGGCACCGGCTCGGCGAACATGCGCGGATCGAGTTCCCAGGGCTCGCGGTTGACGTCGAGATAGGCGCGCGGAAAATTGGCCGCCAGCAGCGGCGCGCCGAGCGGCACGGCGCCGCCGAAAAGCTCCTCGACATAGCAGTCCTCCGACCGGCGGATGGCGTTGCGGTCGAGCCGCGCCATGGCCAGGAAGCGCTCCGGATAGTGGCGGCCGCTATGCGGTGAGTTGAAGAGGAAAGGGACGCGCTGTTCGGCGCCCGATCGGATTTCGAAGGGTGGGACGACCGAAAAATCCTCGGCTGCCGTTTTCAATTTGCACGAACCAGGAAACAGCACTGCATCATGACGTAAAACTTGCCACCTTGCGTGCGGCATGTCCAGCATTTCAGGCGGCGAAACCGCATGTCGAACCCGATGTGGGACGCCCTTCATTCACTTGATGTTTACCGACGCAGACTCATATACAGGATGGTTAACGGCCTTGCCCGGCGGCAGGCTTGGGGCGGGTGATTCGGACGGGACATGATGGCACGCATTCTGCTGGCGGAAGACGATGACGATATGCGCCGCTTCCTCGTCAAGGCGCTGGAACGCGCCGGCTACCAGGTAAGCGATTTCGACAATGGCGCCAGCGCCTATGAGCGGCTGCGCGAGGAGCCTTTCTCGCTGCTCCTGACCGACATCGTCATGCCGGAGATGGACGGCATAGAGCTTGCCCGCCGCGCCACCGAGATCGATCCGGACCTCAAGGTGATGTTCATCACCGGCTTTGCCGCGGTCGCGCTCAATCCCGATTCCAAGGCGCCCAAGGACGCCAAGGTGCTGTCCAAGCCCTTCCATCTGCGCGATCTCGTCAACGAGGTCGAGAAGATGCTGCAGGCGGCCTGAGCCACCTTCGGCAGGCATCGGCGATGCGCTTCACCGATGCGACAAACGGAAGCCGTCTTTCCACATTCCCGCTATTGACGCGCCGGATCAAAAGTGGTGTATGCGCGGCTTCGGATGGGCGTGTAGCTCAGCGGGAGAGCACTGCATTGACATTGCAGGGGTCACAAGTTCAATCCTTGTCACGCCCACCATCCTTCCAATAATTTAGACGACCCGGTTGGCGTAGAACTCTGCGCTTGGATTTCCGTTGGAAATGGACAGGCGATGACTGCCTCGAGTCGACATCGAGTTTAGCGGTTCCCCAGCAGCACCGCTGATGGCTGCTACCCGAGATCCCCTTCGAACATCACAAGCACGCGATTCGACGCTTTCAGCGCGAAGCGCTTGGCCTCTTCGTAAGCGGGGTCGGCGTAGCAGGCCTTGGCGATCTCCAAGGACGGGAATTCCACCAGGATCATGCGGCCGGCGTCGCGCGCCTCAATCAGCAGAGGCGGCTCTTT
This sequence comes from Mesorhizobium sp. Arg314, assembly GCF_053714275.1. Lineage (NCBI taxonomy): Bacteria > Pseudomonadati > Pseudomonadota > Alphaproteobacteria > Hyphomicrobiales > Phyllobacteriaceae > Mesorhizobium > Mesorhizobium sp. Arg314. The sequence goes on from NZ_JBSKBP010000008.1 coordinate 84,229, forward strand.
TGTCGTGTTTGTGCGCGCCTGGTACTTTTCGCCGATGGCCTTCCAAAGGCGGCTGTATTCGGCCTGCGCCTCCTGGTCCGAGATTTCGGTTCCGACGATGAGCCAGTATCCCTTCACGCTGAAGTGCTCCCTGATGATTGCAGGCCTACACCATGAACTCGCCGCCGTTTATGTGCAACAAATGGCCGGTGACGAACTTGCCATGATCGCGTGAAACCAGAGCCGAGGCTTCGCTAGGAAGCAAGCCGCTGTGGGTCCGCTGCCGATAGAACGGTGACACAACCCGGATAACCGGCTACGCAAGGCACAAATTCGGGGATCGTTCCAATTCCAATGGAGACTCTGCTCTTCGGCCGGCCAGCAATTGCAAGCGGACTGCGATTTCCAGCCGCCAGCCTCGGCGCATGAGTGCTGGCCCGAAAAAGCGCCCGGTCTGGTTGCGCGTCTATCTTGAGCTCAAGCGGGCAGGCAAACGCGCTGGCGCGCCGCTTGCCACACTCGCCCGGATTCGCCAACGGGCTGAAAACAAGGCGGCTCGCAATCGTCTGGCACGACAGCGCGTCAATGCCGCTCGTAAGGCCCATGAGGCGTCGCAGTCCGCCACGGTGAAGGACAGCTTCATGTTCGTCCGCATCATCGGCAACGACCTGGAGCCGCGGCACAGGAAGGGCCAGTCATACGACAATGTCCGGTTCATCCTGGACAATGAACCTGAGTTCCCGGACTGCGAGAAATTCTGGATCGTCAACCGCATCGTCGACCCCAAAGAGGAGGCGCGCATCGTCGATCTCCTGCAAAGCCGTGGCCAGAGCTTTCACAAAATCCCGTTCGAACTCGATGCGTATCGGCAAGTTCACTGGAACACAGACGGGCTGGTGGCGAACGAATCCAGGTTTACCAACGCCGATAACCGGCCGGGTGGGCAGAATGCGTCGCGTTACGAAACGCATCTCCGCCACCGCAAGAACCTCTATGTGATGAACGCCAACACCGCGCGCAACGCGGCATTGGAGCTGGCCCGGGGGCGTGCCAAATGGCTGATGCCTTGGGACGGCAATTGCTATCTGACACAGCCGGCTTTCCGGGAGATCCGATCGGCGATCGGGCAGAACCCATATTTTCACTATGTCGTCGTGCCGATGGCGCGCATCGTCGACAACGCGCTGGTCCTCGACGAGACATTCAGGCCGGCCGCGACGGAAGAGCCGCAGATCATTTTTCGCAGCGATACGGCCGAGCTCTTCGATGAGCAATACGGCTATGGGCGCCGGCCGAAGATCGAAATGCTGTGGCGGCTCGGTGTCGCCGGACCGTGGGACCGGTTTCGCGACGATGCGTGGGATTTCCCCCGCCCGCGCCTTGCGGCGGATGCCGGGCTTTTCCAGAATGCGGGCTGGGTTGCGCGCCTGGATTCAGGGCGTGCGCATCTGGAAATCGGCCGGGCCGGGTTCCGGGCCAGGCTGGGCAAGCGCGACGAGGCGATCGTCGGCATGCTCGACCGCTGCGACGCCAGGGCGATCGTTCAACAGCTCGATCCGGCACGCCTGGTCTATTACGACGAGCACATGCTCGCCGCCGCGCGCCAGAGCCAAGACCCGCATGTCCGACGGGAGTTGCGTGCCTGCGCGGAGCAGGCGCTTCTGCGCGGTCCATTCAGCGTCATGGACAAGAGCGGCTGCGCCCCAAGCGGCGATCCGCACGATTACTTCCAGCCGGCCCCATATTGGTGGCCGGATCCGCGCAAGCCGGACGGCCTTCCCTTCATCCGGCGCGACGGCGAACACGCCCCCGGCACAGCATTGTTCGCGGCAGGCAGCGAAGCCTACGACCGGACACGCCTGCAACGGGTTCTCGACGACACCACCCTGCTTGCTCTGGCGGCGACCGTGCTTGGCGAGCCACGCTTCGCCAGCCATGCCGCGCGGCTTGTCCGGACATGGTTCGTGGACCCCGCGACCAGAATGAACCCGAACATGCGCTATGCGCAGGTGCGGTCGGGGCGCGACAACAATGAAGGCCCTGGATATGGCATCCTCGAACTCGCGGACCTCTACTTCTTTCTCGACGCCGTCAGGTTGATCGAGCGAAGCGGAGCGCTGGACGTGCGCGACAGCCAAGCCGTCAGGGCCTGGCTCGGTTCATATTGCGAATGGCTGGACACCGCGCCGGCCGCGAAGTTTGAATTCTACCGGCTGAACAATCACGGTGTCTTCTTCGATCTGCAACGGGCGGCCATCGCGGCATTCCTGGGTGACGGCGCAGCACTTGCGAAGGCGGGACTCTATGCCCGCGAAAGGATCGCGGCCCAGATCGCGGCCGACGGCCGCCTGCCCGAGGAACTGTCACGCACCCGCCCGAGGCACTACGCCATGTTTGCCTTGCAGGGTTGGACGGCGTTGGCGCGAATCCTGTCCTCGGTCGGCGACGATCTCTGGGCGTACCGGACGAAGGACGGACAGGGGCTTGTCGCAGCTCTGCGCTGGGTGGCGGCACACGGCGACACCCTGGCCACGATACCCGGCGAGACATTCGATGAGGAGCGCATCAAGCCTTTGCTGGACGATCTGGCGTGGCATCATGTCGGCGAAACTGCGGCTCCAGGCGTGCAACCGGAAGCAACGAAGCTGATCTTCCATCCGGATTGCGCGATCCCGCCATTCTGGATATGGCGGCGGCCCTGATTTCTCACATTGTTCCCAGACCGCGCAGCCAGGCGATCCGCCACCTTGCTTTGGCGATCAGGCCGGACTTCGGTCTCTTGCCCTGCAGGATGCGTTGCCTGACCTTCCTCAGGATCGGATCGACCGGGGCAGCTTTGACCGCGCGATGCGCCATCGCCAGCGCCCTATCCCGGTCCGCCGTCGTTTGCTGGAGTATCCAGGCCGAACATGCGGCGGCATAGGGGTAGCCTGCTTCCCCCGCGGCAAGGAAGAATTCGAAATCCGCAGCATATGGACATCTGCGGAACAGCACCTCTCCGAGCAGTCGCATGATCGTCACTGGTATTTTGCGGCGCGCCTGAAATTGCCGTGTCACTACGGATTTCAACACCGCTTCGCCCGAAGCATAATCGCGCTCGCGAAAAAAGGACGACGCGATCTTCAGGGTATAGGCATCGTTTTCCGGATCGAGCGCATAGGCCTTATCCAGGAGCTCACGTGCCCGCCTGGGCGCGATCTTGTCCTCCATCGCAAGGAAAGCCACCTGATAACCGAAGGCCGCCTCACGCGGATGATAATCCGCCTGGTGAACCTTCAACTCGTCGAGAATGATGTTCGCGGCTCGCGGCGCGTCGAACAAGGCAGCCGCACGCATGAGAGGCGCACCGCCCATCAGCGACGCTATCTCGGCGAAGATGCTGCTTCCTGAATAGATTTGCCGGCAGCGCGCCGCCAGTGCCATCTCGAAGAATGCTCTCAGGGTCTCGTCGGCGAATGCGTCGGCGCCGAAATCGCCGGTCAGCATCGCCCCGGTTTCTGCCCTGAGATAGTCGAGCGTCGGACGATGCTGCCCGATCAGCAGCGTTGTCACACCTCTCGACGAAAGCTCCGAAACGATCGCCCGCGCGAGCGTTGAAGGAATGACCTTCTCGGCAAAGACCAGGCTGGCGCGATGCTTGCCGTGCACGATGTCGCCGCTGCGCAGATGGAGCGCTGCCATCGGGCCGGGAAACCGGCTTCGATCGGCGGCGGCGATTGCTTCCTTCACAGTCGCCGAATAGTCGAAACCACGCAACGTCTCCGCCCGCCGCTCCAAAACCTGAGCCGCATTGCTTTGCAGGACAAGAAAATCGTCGCAAATCCAGCCGCGCAGTTTCCTTTCTTTCGCAACTTCGCCAAGGTCGCGTCCGCCAAGGGCCGCCATGTCGACAATGCCGAAATCGGACGCCTTGACGCTTTCGCCCAGCCAATACTTTTCAATGAAGTCGGGTGAGAAAATCCTGTCGGCGATCTCGACGGTATGGAACGCTTTGTCGGCCGCGACCTTTCGGTTCCAGGTGAAGCCGAAGCGGTAGCCGGAGGTGTCGGCCAGCGTCTTCGCGTTCGCCATCGCCAGAAGGCGGCCGCCCAGCCCGTCGGTCCTGGTGGCGGCGATCAGCGTCGAGGCTGGATCAGACAGCGCCAAGACGGATGTCGCCCTTCTCGACATGCTCGAGGAACCACGCATAGGTCTGTTTCAATCCATCGCGCAGCGCGTATTTCGGACGCCAGCCGGTTGCAAACAGGCGCGACACATCCATCAGCTTGCGCGGCGTGCCGTCCGGCTTCGTTGGATCGAAGGTGATCTCGGCGGCGGCGCCGACGACCGAGACGATGGTTCGGGCAAGCTCCTCGATAGTGAGGTCCTCGCCGCTCCCGACATTGACGTGACCCTCACCGGCATAGTTCTTCAAAAGCCAGACAAACGCGTCGGCGGCGTCGCCGACATGCAGGAACTCCCGCATCGGCCGGCCTGACCCCCACACCTGCAGGGTCTTTTGACGGGTGAGCTTCGCCTCATGCGCCTTGCGCATCAGCGCCGGCACGACATGGCTGCTATCGCGGTCGAAATTGTCACCCGGACCGTAAAGGTTGGTCGGCATGGCCGAGATGTAGTTGACGCCGTATTGCCGCCGGTAGGCCTGGCAAAGTTTCAATCCGGCGATCTTGGCCACGGCATACCATTCATTGGTGGGTTCGAGCGGGCCGGTGAGCAGCGTGTCTTCCGGGATCGGCTGCGGCGCAAGTTTCGGATAGACGCAGGACGAGCCCAGGAACAGGAGTTTCTGCACCTCGCTGCGGAAGGCGGCTTCGATCACATTGGTCTGCACAACGAGGTTTTCGTAAAGAAAATCCACCGGGAAGCTGTCATTGGCAAGGATGCCGCCGACCTTGGCGGCCGCCATGATCACCACATCCGGCCGCCGGTCCTCCATCCAGCGGCGCACGCCGGCCTGGTCGAGAAGGTCAAGCTCGCTCCGCGCAACGGTCACGATCTCGCAATCCTCGCCTGCCAGACGGCCCACCAGCGCCGAGCCGACCATGCCGCGATGACCGGCGACGAAAACGCGCTTTCCTTTGAGATCGAAGCTCTTTTCCATGAGCGCAGGTCCTAGGTTGAACGGCCGTTACCCCATACGCCGCCGGCGGCGCGCGCCAGGTCGGCCTGGACCATTTCCGCCACAAGGTCCCTGAAACCGACGGTGTGCGACCTGCCCAAAACGTGCCTCGCCTTGGCGGCGTCGCCAACCAGCGCGTCCACCTCGGCCCTTCTCGAGCAGCAGTTGCGCCAGATAAGCCCCGTCCTGCCCGGTAACACCGGTGATAAGGGCGACTTTGTCTGCTGGGGCGACTTTGTCCGCCATTGCCGTATTCGTCCGCGCCAATTTCGGCAAGCGAATACAGATTTGCCGGCGGAACGCAAATCCCCGCACGGGGGATCGGCTCAGATGCCCGCCATCGCCAGCAGGACCTTCATCCTGGCGGCGGCAAGATCAGGGTCGGCCAACAGACCGGCCTGGTCGGAGAGGCGGAAGACATCCGCGTAGTGGCATATGCCGCGCGCCGACTGCATGCCGCCGACCATGGTAAAATGGTCCTGATGCCCGTTCAGCCAGGCCATGAAGACGATGCCGGCCTTGTAGTATTCGGTCGGCGCTTCGAAGATCTTGCGCGACAGCGGTACGGTCGGGGCCATCAGCGCGTCGTAACCGGCCTTGTCGCCTTCGGCCAGCTTCGCCAGCGCCGCGTTTGCCACCGGCGCGATAGCGTCGAAGATGCCGAGCAGCGCGTGCGAGTGTTTTTTGCCGTCGCCGGCGATCAGCTCCGGGTAGTTGAAATCGTCGCCGGTGAACATCACCACCCCGTCGGGCAGCCGGTCGCGCAACCGCACTTCCTTGCCGGCATCGAGCAGCGATATCTTGATGCCCTCGACCTTGCTTGCGTGCCGCTCGATGATGGCCACGACCGTATCGAGCGCGGCGTCGAAATCGTTGCTGCCCCAATAGCCTTTGAGCGCCGGATCGAACATGTCGCCCAGCCAGTGCAGGATGACCTTGCCCGACGCCTGGGAGAGCATTAGGTCATAGACGCGGGCATAGTCGTCCGGCCCTTTTGCCACGGCCGCCAGCGCGCGGCTCGCCATCATGATCGCTTTGCCGCCCTCGCCTTCGATGAAGGCGAATTGTTCTTCGTAGGCGCGGATAACGTCGTCGAGCATTTTGGCCGCCGCTGGCGCCAGATGATCGGTCCCCGCCCCCGAAGCGAGGTCGGCGCCCGGAACCGTTTTTGCCTCCGCGATCGAGCGGCGGATCAATTCCTTCGCGCTCCCCCAGTCGAAACCCATGCCGCGTTGAGACGTGTCCATTGCCTCGGCGATGCGGAAGCCGAGCCGCCACAGATGATGGCGAAACGCCATGGTCCTGTCCCAGTCGACCGCAGGCCGCAACCAGGGATTGGTCATCGCGATGGGGTCGGCAACGACGTGGGCGGCGGCATAGGCGATGCGTGAAAAATGCGCGCCCCCGCTCGGCACGACCGGTTTGCCGACGAGCCGGTAGCTGACCCGGTCGCCGTTTTCCGCAGGCAAGGTGATGTCCATTCAACTCTCCCGTTGCGGTTCCTATAAATGGAACGTTCCAATAAATCAAGAACCTTTATGTTCAAGGAGCCTGGCCGGCAGGGCACACGGCACCTCAGCGTGAAAACCCTTGTATTGGTCGCGATTTTAAACCGTATCAATCAATTTTTCGAATCTGACGGGAATCGCCATTGACTCTGATTTCGAACAGTGATTAGAACGTTCCAATAAATTCATTCAAAAAACGCGGAGGACGGGACGAGGATGGCCAGCCGCGCCAAGGCGACGATCCTGGACATTGCCCGCGAGGCCGGCGTGTCCAAATCGACGGTGTCGCTCGTGCTGCAAGGCAGCGGGCTGATCCGACCTGAGACCACGGTCAAGGTGCGCAAGGCGATCGAGGATGTCGGCTATGTCTACAACCGCGGCGCCGCCAATCTGCGCAAGGCGCATTCCAACGTCATCGGCATGGTGATCAACGACCTCACCAACCCGTTTTTCGCCGAGCTTGCGGTCGGCATGGAGCGCGTCTTCCAGGCGGCGGGCGTGGTCCCCTTCATCGCCAACACGGCGGAGAACCCGGTGCGCCAGGAAGAGGTGCTGAAATCGCTGATGGAGCAAGGCGTCGCCGGCCTGATCGTCTCGCCGGCGCGTGGCACCACGCCGGGCGCTTTCCGCCGCATCGAAACGGCCGGTGTGCCGATCGTCTTTGCCATGCGCCGGCTGCCCGACAGCCGCATCCCGGTGATCACGCCGGACAATCATCGCGGCGCCATCCTCGCCACCGAGCATCTGATCCGCAAGGGCCATCGCCGCCTGGCGTTCTTCGGCGGCTCATCCGACCTCGTTGTCTATCATGAGCGCCTGGGCGGCTTCCTCGAAGCCTGCCAAACGCTCGGCATCCCGGCGGCTGACCGGCTGATCGTCGAAGGCGAGACCAGCCGCAAGGGCGGCATGGCCTGCCTGGAGACGGCGCTTGCCGCGACCGAGCCGCCGACGGCTGCGCTGTGCTTCAACGACGCGGTCGCCTTCGGCGCCATGCTGGCCCTGCGCCGGCGCAATCTGGAAGCCGGAGCGGACTTTGCTGTCGTTGGCTTCGACGATGTCGCCGAAGCCGAGCACTACAGCCCGGCGCTGACCAGCGTTGCCGTCGACACCGCCGGCCTGGGCGAGCGCGCCGCCCACGTCATGCTGAAGATGATCCAGTCCCGCACCACGCGCGCCGAGGACCATATCGGCGCCGTCAGCCTCGTCGTCCGCGAAAGCAGCGGCCCGGATCGCAGCAAGCAAGGAATGGGGGACGCGGCATGAGCGTGAGATGGGGCCTGATCGGCGCGAGCACGATCGCCAAGCAGTTCATGATCAACGCCATTCGCGCGCAGGCCGATGGCGAGGTCGCTGCCGTGATGAGCTCCAGCGCGGAACGCGCCGAAGCCTATGCTCGCGAGAACGGCATACCTGCCGCCGTCTCGACCGTTGATGCGCTGCTCGGCGCGGACATCGACGCCGTCTACATCTCGACCACCAACGAGTTGCATCTCGAACAGGGTCTTGCGGCAATCGAAGCCGGCAAGCATGTGCTGTGCGAGAAGCCGCTGGCGCTGACCAGCGCCGATGCCAAGCAGATGGTCGGCGCCGCCAAGGCCGCCGGCATCGTCTTCGGCACCAATCACCATCTGCGCAACGCCGGCGCGCACCGCGCCATGCGCGAGGCAATTGCCGCCGGCCGCATTGGCAAGCCGATCGCCGCGCGCGTCTTCCATTCCGTCTTCCTGCCGGAAAACCTGCAGGGCTGGCGCATCACCAGGCCTGAGGCCGGCGGCGGCGTGGTGCTCGACATCACCGTCCACGACGCCGATACGCTGCGCTTCGTTCTCGGCGACGATCCGGTCGAGATTTCGGCGTTCACGCAGTCGGCCGGCATGGCCGGCAGCGGATTGGAGGATGGCGCCATGTGCATCTGGCGCTTCAAGTCCGGCGTCATCGCGCAGTCGCATGAGGGCTTCACGACGAAATTCGCCGGCACCGGCTTCGAGGTGCATGGATCGGAAGGCTCGCTGATTGCCACCAATGTCATGACGCAGAAGCCGGTCGGCTCGGTGCTGCTGCGCACCGCGAGCGGCGAGGAAGAGCTTAGCTTCGACCGCGAGGACCTGTACACCCGCACGCTGCGCCAGTTTCATGCCGCGATCCTTGGCGAAGGCCAGCCTTCCGCCACCGGCGAGGACGGCATCTGGTCGCTGGCCTCGGCCGAGGCAGCACTACAATCGTCGAAGACCGGCAAATCCGTGATGATCGACCCGCAACTCGGGGGCCTGGCGTGAACAAGCTCGTCTCGGCGGCCCACGCCGCCAGCCTGATCAAGGACGGCATGGTCGTCTCGGTGTCGTCGTCGAGCGGCCTTGGCTGTCCCGACGCCGTGCTAGCCGCGATCGGCGAGCGCTTCGACGCCGAGGGCCATCCGAAGAATATCACCACGCTGCATCCGATCGCCGCCGGCGACATGTACGGCATCAAGGGCATCGACCATCTCGCCAAGCCGGGCCTGTTGAAGCGCACGCTTTGCGGCTCCTATCCTTCCGGCCCCTCCTCCGCCGAGCCGCCGCAGATCTGGAAGATGATCGGCGACAATTCAGTCGCCGCCTATAACGTGCCCTCGGGCATCCTGTTCGACATGCATCGCGAAGCCGCCGCCAAACGGCCGGGCGTGCTGACCAAGGTCGGCCTCGACACTTTCGCCGATCCGCGCCACCAGGGCTGCGCCATGAACGCCGCGGCCAGCGAGCCGATCGTTTCGGTGCAGCAGTTCGACGGTGAGGAATGGCTCTATTTCCGCGCCATCGTTCCTAACATCTCGATCATCCGCGCCACTTCGGCCGACGAGCGCGGCAACCTCACCTATGAGCACGAGGGCGCCTATCTCGGCGGCCTGGAGCAGGCGCTCGCGGCCCGCAACAATGGCGGCATCGTCATCGCGCAGGTCAAGCGCGTCGTCGAGAACGGCACGCTGAAGCCGCATGATGTGCGTGTGCCGGGCGTGCTGGTCGACCATATCGTGGTGGCGCCAGACCAGTTGCAGACGACCCTCACGCCTTACGACCCGGCGATCTCGGGCGAGATCTTCCGACCGCTGTCGACCTTCCGCACGCCGGAGATGAACGTCCAGAAGGTGATCGCGCGCCGCGTCGCCATGGAATTGCGCGACGGCATGGCCGTCAACATCGGCTTCGGCATATCGGCCAACGTGCCGCGCATCCTCTTGGAGGAAGGCCAGCACGGCAAGGTCACCTGGGTGATCGAGCAGGGCGCGGTCGGCGGCGTGCCGCTGCTCGACTTCAAGTTCGGCTGCGCCTCGAACGCCGAAGCGATCATGCCCTCGCCGCACCAGTTCATCTATTTCCAGGCCGGCGGCTTCGACGCCTCCCTGCTCTCCTTCCTGCAGATCGACCGCCACGGCTCGGTCAACGTGTCGAAGCTTTCGGCTCGGCCGCATGTGACGGCCGGCGCCGGCGGCTTCGTCGACATCACGTCGCGGGCGAAGAAGATCGTCTTTTCCGGCTTCTTCAATGCCGGCGCCAAGCTCTCGCTGGCGAACAGCGCCATCCGCATCGACCAGGAGGGCAAGGTGAAAAAGATCGTCGAGGAGGTCGAGCACATTTCCTTCTCCGGCAAGCGCGCGGTCGCGCAGGGACAGGACATCACCTATGTCACCGAGCGCTGCGTGATGAAGCTGACGCCAGGCGGCTTGATGGTGACGGAGCTGGCGCCCGGCATCGACCTCGAACGCGATGTGCTGGCGCAGGCCGATATCCCGCTCGCCGTCGCCAACGACCTCAAGGTCACGCCTTCGTCGCTCTACCAGGACCGGCCGATCGGCCTGTCGCTCAATGCCGGCGCCTCGCTCGGAGGCGTGCATGGCTGAGCGTCTCGTCACCTTCGAGCAGGATGGCGCTGTCGGCGTCGTCACGCTGCGCCGACCGGAAAAGTTCAACGCGCTGGATATTCCCATGCTGCGGGCACTGGAAACGTCGCTCGACGAGGCGGAACTGGCCGAGGGCGTGCGCGTCGTGCTCATCCGTGGCGAAGGCAAAGGTTTTTGTGCCGGCGGCGACGTCGAGGCCTGGGGCGCGATGAGCGCCGCCGATTTCCAGGTGCAATGGGTCCGTTACGGCCACCGTGTCTTCGACCGGCTGGCGCGCTTGCGGCAGCCGACCATCGCAGTTCTGTCAGGCCATGCGCTGGGCGGCGGGCTGGAACTGGCGGCCGCATGCGATTTCCGCGTCGCCGAATCCCAGGTGAAGCTCGGGTTCCCCGAAACCTCGATCGGCGTCGTTCCCGGCTGGTCCGGCACGCAGCGCGCTGTGCGCCGCTTCGGTGTGCAGATCGTGCGGCGAATGGCGCTTGGCGGCGAGATTTTTCCGGCGGCCGATGCGCTGGCGCTTGGCGTTGTCGACCGCGTCGTCGAAACCGGCAAGGCTTTCGACGACGCCAGGGCCTGGGCGGAAAGAATCGCCGAGCGCGGCCCGCTGGCGACCGAGGCCGCCAAGCTGATGATCGGCGTTGCCGAGGGCGAGGAGAATGCCGCGGCGACCGAGGCGCTGGCCAGCGGTTTCATTGCGCTCACGGCCGACCTGAAAACCGGCGTCGGCGCGTTCAAGGCCAAGCAGAAGCCGGCCTTTTCGAGATCCTAGAGAAGAAACGATGAACGCACCGCTCAACATCTCCATGCCGACCGAGGCGTCCCAGGCGCCGAAGGCCTACAAGCTGCTGATCGACGGCAAGCATCTCGATGCCAGCGACGGCCGCAGCATCGAGCGTGCCAGCCCCGGCCACGGTTTTGTCGTCTCGCGCTATGCCCAGGCGGGCACTGTGGACGTCGAGGCCGCGGTTCAGGCCGCGCACAAGGCCTTCGAGACCGGCCCATGGCCGCGCATGAAAGCTTCCGAGCGCGCCGCCGTGCTGCTCAAGGCGGCAGACCTGGTCGAAAGCCGGCTGGAACAGATCGCCCGTCTCGACGCGCTGGAATCCGGCAAGCCGATCGCCCAGGCGCGCGGCGAGATCGGCGGCGCCGTCGACATCTGGCGCTACGCCGCCTCGCTTGCCCGTACGCTGCATGGCGAGAGCTACGCCAATCTCGGCGACGCCATGCTGGGCGTGGTGTTGCGCGAGCCGATCGGTGTCGTCTCGCTGATCACGCCGTGGAATTTCCCCTTCCTGATCATCAGCCAGAAACTGCCCTTCGCGCTCGCCGCCGGCTGCACGGTGGTGGTGAAGCCGAGCGAGATGACGTCCGCTTCCACGTTCGTGCTCGGCGACATACTGCTCGAGGCCGGACTACCGGCCGGCGTCGTCAACATCCTCGCCGGCTTCGGCGCCGATGTCGGCGCGCCGATGGTCAGCCATCCGCTGGTCGAGATGGTCTCCTTCACCGGTTCGACCCGCGTCGGCAAGATGACCATGGCCGCTGCATCGAATTCTCTGAAGAAGGTCTCGATGGAGCTCGGCGGCAAGAACGGCCAGATCGTCTTCCCCGATGCCGACCTCGAAGCGGCGGCGGATGCGGCGGTGTTCGGCGGCTTCTTCAACGCCGGCGAATGCTGCAATGCCGGCAGCCGGCTGATCGTGCATGAGGCGATCGCCGACGATTTTCTTGCCGCGGTCACGGCACTGGCGCAGAGGGTCCGCGTCGGGGATCCGCTTGACGACCGTACCAAGGTCGGCGCGATGATCTCGGTCGACCATATGGAAAAGGTAGCCGGCTATGTGGCGGCGGCAAAAAGCAACGGCGGCAGCGTCCTCAGCGGCGGCGGCCGGCTCGCGTCAAACGCCGGCCAATACCTCGACCCGACAATTGTCGGCAACGTCACCGAGGATATGGCGATCGCCCGCGAGGAAGTGTTCGGGCCGGTGCTGTCCGTGCTCACTTTTGGAACGATTGAAGAGGCATTGCACATTGCCAACAACACGCCCTATGGTCTGTCTGCAGGGGTGTGGAGCGCCGGCATCGACACTTGCATGTCGGTGGCCCGCGGTGTGCGTTCGGGGACGGTTTGGGTGAATACGTTCATGGAAGGTTATCCCGAACTGCCCTTCGGCGGCTACAAGCAGTCCGGTCTCGGACGCGAACTCGGCAAACGCGCCGTCGAGGACTATACCGAGGAAAAGACTATCCAGTTTCATCGCGGCCAGCGCACCGGTTGGTGGGTCGGCTGAGTTGGGAGACCCCGGCGGACACCCGCCGGTTATGTGTATGCAACAAGGGAGGTAGTACATGTTGCGCAAACTGCTTATCGGAACGGCTCTCGCGACGAGCTTTGCGTTCTCGGCGCATGCCGCGGACGTCAAGGAAGTGCAGATGCTGCATTGGTGGACGTCGGGCGGCGAAGCGGCTGCTCTGAACGTGCTGAAGCAGGATCTGGCCAAGGAAGGCTATGCCTGGAAGGACGTGCCGGTAGCCGGCGGTGGCGGCGACGCCGCCATGACCGCGCTGAAGGCCATGGTCGCGGCCGGCAACTATCCGACCGCCTCGCAGATGCTGGGTTACACCGTGCTCGACTATGCCGCCGCCGGCGTCATGGGCGACCTGACCGAGACTGCCAAGAAGGAAGGCTGGGACAAGTCGGTTCCCGCCGCGCTGCAGAAATTCTCCGTCTATAACGGCAAGTGGGTGGCCGCTCCGGTCAACGTCCACTCCGTCAACTGGCTGTGGATCAACAAGGCGGTCATGGACAAGATCGGCGGCACCGAGCCGAAGACCTTCGATGACTTCATCGCGCTGCTCGACAAGGCCAAGGCTGCGGGGGTCATTCCGCTAGCGCTTGGTGGCCAGAACTGGCAGGAAGCCACCATGTTCGACTCCGTCGTGCTGTCGACCGGAGGACCGGAGTTCTACAAGAAGGCGATGAACGACCTCGATGAAGGGTCGCTCAAGTCCGACACGATGAAGAAGTCGTTCGACAACCTCGCCAAGCTCGTCAAATATGTCGACCCGAACTTCTCGGGCCGCGACTGGAACCTCGCCACCGCCATGGTCATCAAGGGCGATGCGCTGGTTCAGGTCATGGGCGACTGGGCCAAGGGCGAGTTCCACGCCGCCAAAAAGGCCCCGGGCACCGACTTCCTCTGCTACCGTTTCCCGGGCACCGATGGCTCGGTGATCTACAACTCCGACATGTTCGGCATGTTCAACGTTCCGGAAGACCGCAAGGCCGCCCAGGTCGCTCTGGCCACCGCCACCCTGTCGAAGAGCTTCCAGTCGGCCTTCAACGTGGTGAAGGGTTCGGTCCCGGCCCGCACCGACGTGCCGGACACCGACTTCGACGCTTGCGGCAAGAAGGGCATCGCCGACCTGAAGAAGGCCAATGACGGCGGCACGCTGTTCGGCTCGCTGGCGCAGGGTTATGGCGCTCCGCCGGCCGTCGCCAACGCCTACAAGGACGTCGTGTCGAAGTTCGTCCATGGTCAGATCAAGACCTCGGACGAGGCCGTGACCGAGTTGGTCAAGGCAATCGACGACGCCAAGTAAGGCCTTTGGCATAGATTGACTCTCCCCCGCTTCGGCGGGGGAGGTCTCCCGCCGAGACAATATCCGGGATTGCTTCCTGGCGTGCGTAGCGCGCCGGCCGATCCTCACTAACCGGTACTGGATGAGCCGATGAGCACAGTTGCCGAAACCCAGATCAAGCTGACACCGGAGCATGACGCCCGCCCTGGCGCGTCGGTCCGGTCGCGGCTGCAGGACCTGTTGCCGAAGATCGTGCTGGCGCCGAGCTTCGCGGCGACGATCGTCTTCGTCTATGGTTTCATCCTGTGGACGATCTACCTGTCCTTCACCAATTCCAAGACCTTCCCGTCCTACGACATCACCGGCGCCCGCGCCTATCAGCGGCTGTGGCGCTGGACCTTCGAGAGCGACCCGCCGTCGAGTTGGTACACCTCGATCACCAACATGGGCATTTTCGGCTTCCTCTACATCGGTATCTGCCTGGCGCTCGGTCTGTTCCTGGCCATCCTGCTCGATCAGAAGATCCGCGGCGAAGGCGTGCTGCGGCCGATCTACCTCTACCCGATGGCGCTCTCCTTCATCGTCACCGGCGTCGCCTGGAAATGGTTCCTCGATCCCGGCCTTGGTCTCGAGCAGACGCTGCATCAATGGGGCTGGACGAGCTTCCACTTCGACTGGATCAAGAACAAGGATTTCGTCATCTACACGGTGGTGATCGCCGGCGTCTGGCAGGCCTCCGGCTTCATCATGGCGATGTTCCTGGCCGGCCTTCGCGGCATCGACGGCGAGATCATGAAGGCGGCGCAGATCGACGGTGCCTCCACCTTCCAACTCTATCGCCGCATCGTCATCCCGCTGCTCAGGCCGGTCTTCCTGTCGGCCTTCATCGTGCTCGCGCACCTCGCCATCAAGTCCTACGACCTTGTCGTGGCGCTGACCAGCGGCGGGCCCGGCGGCTCGGCCTGGCTGCCCTCCAACTTCATGTATGAGTTCACCTTCAAGCGCAACGAAATGGCGGTCGGCTCGGCGAGCGCCGTGATCATGCTGATGACGCTGACCGCAATCATCGTGCCGTATCTCTATTCCGAGCTCAGGGAGAAGCCGCGATGAGCGCTGTCATCTCACCTGCCCGGCCTGCCTCCAGCGGCACCAGCGCCAGGACCGTCAACCGCATCGTCATCTACGGGCTGCTGGCGCTGTTCGCGATCTTCTACTTGATGCCGCTCTTCGTCATGCTGGTCACCTCGTTCAAGACCATGGACGAGATCCAGAACGGCAACATGCTGGCGCTGCCGCAATCGCCGACCATCGAGCCCTGGTTCAAGGCCTGGGGCCAGACCTGCGTCGGGCTGACCTGCGCCGGCATCAAGGGCTACTTCTGGAACTCCATCAAGATGGTGGTGCCGGCGGTGCTGATCTCGACGCTGCTCGGCGCGCTGAACGGCTACGTGCTGACCAAATGGCGCTTCCGCGGCCATACGCTGGTCTTCGCCATGATGCTGTTCGCCTGCTTCATCCCGTTCCAGTCGGTGCTTCTGCCGATGGCGACGATCCTCGGCAGCATCGGCCGCTTCGGCGTCACCTTGCAGAACGCGACCGGCTTCAACTTCGGCCTCGGCAATTCGACGGTGAACCTGGTCTTCGTCCACGTGGTCTACGGCCTCGGTTTCACCACGCTGTTCTTCCGCAACTATTACGAGGCCTTCCCGACCGAGCTGATCAAGGCGGCGCAGGTCGACGGCGCGTCCTTCTTCCAGATCTTCCGCCGCATCATGCTGCCGAACTCGATGCCGATCTTCGTCGTCACGGTCATCTACCAATTCACCAACATCTGGAACGACTTCCTGTTCGCTTCCGCCTACGCCGGCACCGGCGACGTGATGCCGATGACGGTGGCGCTGAACAATGTCGTCAACACCTCGACCGGCGTGGTCGAATACAACGTCAACATGGCCGCGGCGATGATCGCCGCCCTCCCCACCCTGATCGTCTACGTCGTCGCCGGCCGCTATTTCGTGCGCGGGCTGATGGCAGGCGCGGTCAAGGGCTGACCCTCTTTCTTGAAGGAACGACCATGGCTTTTCTGGAAATTGATGGGCTGAAGAAGCGTTTCGGGAATGTCGAGATCCTGAAGGGCATCAATGTCGAGCTCGAAAAAGGCGGCTTCCTGGTGCTGGTCGGTCCTTCCGGCTGCGGTAAGTCCACGCTGCTCAACACCATTGCCGGTCTCGAAAGCATCACCGAGGGCGAAATCCGCGTCGAGGGCCGCGCGATCAACGATCTGCACCCTTCCAAGCGCGATATCGCCATGGTCTTCCAGAGCTATGCGCTCTATCCGAACATGACGGTGGCCGGAAACATCGCCTTCGGCATGGAGATGCGCGGCGTGCCGGCGGCGGAACGCCAGGCGGCGATCGACAAGGTGTCCAGGATCCTGCAGATCGGCCACCTCCTGCAGCGCAAGCCGAGCCAGCTTTCCGGCGGCCAGCGCCAGCGCGTCGCCATGGGCCGGGCGCTGGTGCGCGACCCGAAACTCTTCCTGTTCGACGAGCCGCTCTCCAACCTCGACGCCAAGCTGCGCGTCGACATGCGCATCGAGATCAAGCGCCTGCATGCCACCACCGGCACGACGATCGTCTACGTCACGCATGACCAGATCGAGGCGATGACGCTGGCGACCAAGATCGCCGTCATGCGCGACGGCGAGGTGCAGCAGTTCGGCACGCCGGCCGAGATCTACAACAACCCGACCAACATTTTCGTCGCCGACTTCATGGGCTCGCCGGCGATGAACCTGATCCCGGCCAAGATCGACGGCAATGGCAGCGGGCTTTCCGTGGTGCTGGACCGCGAAGCCCGCCAGCCGATCATACTGCCGATGCCCGGCGCGCCCGCCGGCCTTGCTGCATTCAAGGACAAATCGGTGATCTTCGGCGTCCGCCCCGAAGCGCTGACCGACCCGGAAGGTGCCGAACGCAACGGCTCCAACATTGCCACCGCCGACTGCCACATCGAGGTAGTCGAGCCGGCCGGCTCCGACACCTTCGCCGTCACCAATCTCGGCGGCAAGGGCGTGGTGGCGCGGCTGCGGGCGGATGCCAAGATCCAGCCCGGCACCAGCACGCCTTTGGCCTTCAACCTCAGTAAGGCGGTGTTCTTCGATCCGGCGACCGAGAAGCGCATTCTCTGATGCATGTCGCCCAAAAGTGGATCCGGTTTTGGGGCAACGACATGCATCAAAGCAAAGACCTTTAGACCATGGCAAATCCGGATATCGTCATCATCGGCTCCGGCATCGGCGGCGCCACGATCGCCTCCGGCTTGGCCGGTAGCGGTGCCTCGATCCTCATCCTGGAGCGCGGCGAGCCGCTGCCCGCGACGCCGCACGCGCGCTCGACGCGTTCGATCTTCGTCGACGAGCATTACCGGCCAAAGGAGATGTGGCGCGAGGCCGGAGGTGCTGCCTTCAACCCCGGCAACTATTACTATGTCGGCGGCAATTCGAAGTTCTTCGGCGCCGTCCTGATCCGCTACCGCAAGGAGGATTTTTCCGAGCTCGAGCATTTCGGCGGCGTCTCGCCGGCCTGGCCGTTTTCCTATGACGAATTCGAGCCATGGTACTCGAAGGCCGAGCAGCTTTTTCGCGTGCGCGGCACGCTTGGCGAGGATCCGACCGAACCCTTCCATTCGATCCCCTACGCCTTCAAGCCGGTGCCGGACGAACCGCCGATCGCACGCGCCCGTGCCGAATTGAAGAGCCTCGGCCTGCACCCGGCTTCGCTGCCGCTCGGCGTCGACATCGAAGCCTGGCTGAAGGATGGCAAGACCGGTTGGGACGCATTCCCCAACACCGGCCAGGGCAAGATCGATGCCCAGACCGGTCCCCTGACCGCAGCGCTGAAGGATCCGAACATCCGGCTCGAAACGAGCGCCTGTGTCGACTGGCTCGAAGCCTCGCCGGACGGCAGGTCTATCGCCGCCATTCACTACACCCGGAACGGCGTGCAAAAGACGCTGTCGCCGAAGCTGGTCATCCTGTCGGCCGGCGCGATCAACTCGGCCGCCATCCTGCTGCGTTCACCCTCGCCGACTAAGGGCAAGAACGGGGGCAAGGGCCTGGCCAACAGCTCCGACCAGGTCGGCCGCAATTTCATGAACCACAATTCGAGCGCGATGCTGGCGATCGATCCGCGGCGCCGCAACGACAGCGTCTACCAGAAGACGCTGATGCTCAACGACTACTATCTGTCGGACGGCAAGGGCGGCAAGCCGCTGGGCAATGTGCAGCTGCTCGGCAAGATCGACGGCAACATGCTCAAGGCCAATGTGAAGCGGGTGCCGAAATTCGCGCTCGATTTCATGGCCGTCCACGCCGTCGACTGGTACCTGATGTGCGAGGACCTGCCCGATCCCGAAAGTCGCATCATGGTCGACGGCAAGGAGATCGTCATGCAGTGGCGGCGCTCCAACATGCAGTCGCTGGAAGGCCTGACCAGGGTGATGCGCGAGAACCTTCGCGCTTGCGGTTATCCGATCGTGCTGTCGCGCCCCTTCGACAAGCGCACGCCCTCGCACCAGTGCGGCACGGTGAAGATGGGCAACGATCCGGCAACGTCACCGCTCGACGCTTTCTGCCGCGCCTTCGACCACCGGAACTTGTTCGTCGTCGACGGCGGCTTCCTGCCGACATCGGCCGCGGTCAATCCGGCACTGTCGATCGCGGCCCAGGCGCTGCGGGTGGCCGACCACATCCGTAGCACGGAGCTTGCCGCATGAGCCGTCAGCGCCGCCCCTCATCCGCCTGCCGGCACCTTCTCCCCGTGAACGGGGAGAAGACAGCTGGCCGCAACCCCGGCGCCTTTTTTGCATCGCTGGCGATTGGCGAATGCGACGGCGAGAACATCCTTCTCCCCGTCACTATACGGGGAGAAGTGCCCGGCAGGGCGATGAGGGGCAGCGCCAACTCCCGCAGGACTAATTTCCAATGACCCGGCCCGCAGCCATCATCACCGGCGGCGCGCGCGGCATTGGGCTCGCTTGTGCAGAGGCGTTGGCCGATGCAGGCTTCGATATCCTCATCGCCGACATCGCCGAGAAGCCCGGCGACAGTCTCGCCTTCAACATCACCGGGCGCGGCGCGGAGTTTGCCTACCATCGTTGCGACATCGCCGATCTCGCCGGCCATGCCGCTCTTGCCAAAGCGGCCATCGGCGCCTTCGGCCACATCGATTGCCTGGTAAACAATGCCGGCGTCGGCGCTGTTGTGCGCGGCGACCTGTTGGAGCTGAAGCCGGAGAATTTCGACCGCGCGTTGAACATCAACCTGCGCGGCACGGTGTTCCTGAGCCAGGCCGTCGCCAAGGCGATGCTTGGCGCGCCTGCTGGTTCGGCCAGGTCGATCATCACCATCACTTCGGTCAGCGCCGCCATGGCTTCGCCGGAACGCGCAGACTACTGCATTTCCAAGGCAGGCCTTTCGATGTGGGTGAAGAACCTGGCGCTGCGGCTCGCTGCGGAAAATATCGGCGTGTTCGAGGTACGGCCGGGCATCATCCGCACCGACATGACGGCCGGCGTCTCCGCCAAATATGACGCGCTGATCGAGGGTGGGCTGGTGCCGGCCAGACGCTGGGGCGAGGCCGCCGATATCGGCGGCGTCGTGGCCGCACTTGCCTCCGGCAAATTCGGCTTTTCGACCGGATCGGTCATCGATGTCGACGGCGCGCTTTCCGTGCCGCGCTTGTGAGGAACAATGGCTGACTACATCATTGTGGGCGCCGGTCCGGCCGGCTGTGTTCTGGCCAACCGGCTGAGCGAGGATCCGGGTAATTCCGTCCTGCTGCTGGAAGCCGGCGGCAAGGACTGGCACCCCTACATCCACATGCCGGCGGGCTTTGCCAAGATGACCAAGGGCATCGCCTCCTGGGGCTGGTCGACCGTGCCGCAGAAGAACATGAAGGACCGCGTCCTCTGGTACACGCAGGCCAAGGTGGTCGGCGGCGGCTCGTCGATCAACGCCCAGATCTACACGCGCGGCAACGCTCGCGACTACGACGCCTGGGAGAAGGAAGAGGGCCTCGCCGGCTGGGGCTATCGCGACGTGCTGCCCTATTTCAAACGCGCCGAGAACAACCAGCGCTTCGCCAACGACTATCATGGTGACCAGGGCCCGCTCGGCGTCTCCAACCCGATCTCGCCTTTGCCGATCTGCGAGGCTTATTTCCGCGCCGGCCAGGAAATGGGCATCCCGTTCAATCCGGACTTCAACGGCGCCAGCCAGGAAGGCGTCGGCTACTACCAGCTGACCCAGAAGGATGCGCGGCGCTCGTCCGCCTCCGTCGCCTATCTGAAGCCGATCGGCGCCCGCAAGAACCTGACGGTCAGGACCGATGTGCTGGTCACCCGCGTCGTCGTCGAAAGGGGTCGCGCCGTCGGCGTCGAGATCGTCGACAAGCCGGGCGGTGAGAAGACCATGCTGCGCGCCGAACGCGAAGTGATCGTCTCCTCCGGCGCCATCGGCTCGCCGAAGCTCCTGATGCAATCGGGCATCGGCCCCGCCGACCATCTGAAGTCGGTTGGCGTGACGCCGGTCCACGACCTGCCCGGCGTCGGCTCCAACATGCAGGACCATCTCGACCTGTTCGTCATTGCCGAATGCACCGGCGACCACACTTACGACAACTACGCCAAGCTGCACCGCACGCTGTGGGCCGGCCTGCAATATCTGCTGCTCAAGAAAGGCCCCGTCGCCTCCAGCCTGTTCGAGACCGGCGGCTTCTGGTACGCCGACCCGACCACTGCCTCGCCCGATATCCAGTTCCATTTGGGCCTCGGCTCCGGCATCGAGGCCGGCGTCGAGAAACTGAAGAACCCGGGCGTGACGTTGAATTCCGCGTTCCTGCGCCCGCGCTCGCGCGGCACGGTGCGGCTGAAGAGCGCTGACCCGGCGGACCATCCGCTGATCGATCCGAATTACTGGTCCGACCCATATGATCGCGACATGTCGATCAAGGGCCTCAGACTGGCGCGTGAGATAATGCGGCAGAAGGCGCTTCAGCCCTTCGTGCTGCGCGAGGTGCTGCCAGGTCCAAACCTGCAAAGCGACGCAGACCTGTTCGACTATGCCTGCCGCACCTCCAAGACCGATCATCACCCGGTCGGCACCTGCCGCATGGGCCATGACCCGATGGCGGTGGTGACGCCGGATCTGAGGCTGCGCGGCATCGAAGGCCTGCGGGTCTGCGACGCCTCGGTGATGCCGCGCGTCCCCTCCTCCAACACCAATGCGCCGACGATCATGGTCGGTGAAAAGGGCGCCGACCTCATCCTCGGCCGCGAGCCGCTGCCGCCGGCCGTGTTCAAGGGCAACCAGGCGGCTTGAGACACAAATGATGATCCGGCACTGCGTCTTTGTCCGATTTCGCGACGACGTTCCGGCAACCGAACGTGCGGCGATCCATGCCGATCTCGAGGCACTGCGCGCCGTCACCGACGGCATGGGCAAGGTGCAGTTCGGCGCCAATGTCAGCCCCGAGCCGTTCGCGCGCGGCTTCACGCATGGCTTCACCATCGACTTTCGCGATGCCGCCGCCCGCGACGCCTATCTCGTGCATGAGGCGCATCAGCGCGCGGGCGCGCGCCTGGTCGCCGCGCTCAAAGGCGGCACAGAAGGGCTGATGGTCTTCGATCTCGAACCCTAATGCATGTCGCCCAGAATTGTACGCGGTTCTGGGACAACGACATGCATAAAAACAAGGACTTAAAGCGCGTCGCCTGAAACCGTTTCAGCGCGACGCGCTTTAGTCAGCGAACGCAAAAAGTGAGAACCACGGGCGCCCGCGGCATGGTCTCGGGCATCCTGCAATGCGGTTATCCGGCCGGCTATAGAGCGGTCCGCCGTTTCGTGAAACGGTGAACCGCTCTATCCGAGTCTGAGTGCGACGACGCCGGCAACGATGCTGAGCGCGGCAGCACCGCGCCAGCCCGTCATTTTCTCGCCCAGCGCAAAGACCGAGATCATCATGGCGAACAGAATCGAGGTCTCGCGCAGCGACGCCACCGAGGCGATCGGCGCCTTGGTCATCGCCCACATCACGATCCAGTAGGCGCCGCCGCTGAGCACGCCGGTGAACAGCCCCGCCTTCCAGTCACGCGCCAGCACAGGCAGCGATTGCGGTCCGCGAAAGACGATACACAGCACGAGCGCCCCCGCCGCATCGCAGATGAACAGCCACGCCGCGTAGCTTTGCGCGGTTGCCGCCAGCCGCGCGCCGCTGCCGTCGGACAGCGTATAGCTGGCGATGAAGATCGACGTGCCGAGCGCGAAGCCGACCGCGCGAAGATTGAAACGTTCGAGATGAACGCCGCCACGAAACGACATCACCAGCGTTCCCGCCGACAGAAGCACGATGCCGAGGATGGCGAGCGGCGCCGGGACCTCTCCGACGACGACCATGCCGCCAAGTGCCGCCAACAGAGGTGCGGTGCCGCGCGCCAACGGATAGGTCTGGGCGAAATCACCGGCCTTGTAGGCGCCGATCAGGAAGGTCCGGTAACCTATGTGGAAGATCACCGAGGCGATGATGTAGGGCCAGACCTCCGCCTTGGGCACTTCGACGAAAGGCAGCGCGAAAAGTGCCGCAAATCCCATGCCGAGCGTCATCAGCGTGATCGACAGGAAACGGTCGAGATGCACCTTGACCAGCGCGTTCCAGATCGCATGCATGGCGGCTGCGGCAAGCACCGCGAAGAAAACGAAAAGCGTCATGCTCCGTTCATCTGACAGCGAGACCCGGCGCTTCCAGGTCGATGTCGACCCTGAGCGGAAAATGGTCGGAAGCCACTTCGCCGATACCGGCGCTGATCGACCGCACCCGATCGGCCAGCATGCCGCCGACGAAACAATGGTCGAGCCGGCGCTTGGCGAGCCTGCCGTCGATGATCTTTTCATGCGTGTGGAAGTCGGCTGCCGGTTCCTTTGCGACGGCAGCCGCGTCGACGAAGCCGTCGATGTAGCCAGCGCCGCGATGATAGGGCGTCGAGCCGACGATGCGCCGGTATTCGGCGCTGCCCGGCTCCATGTTGAAATCGCCCAGCCAGATCGCCGCCAGCGGGTTTTCCGGTTCCGGCTGGCCGTTCGACCAATTGCGCTGCGGTTCGTCGTCGACGCCGCTCCAGGGGCCTCCGTCCGAGGGCGCACGTCGATGCTCGGCAAGCAGATAGTCGATCTGCTCCAGCCGCTCCTCGGCCGCGATATGCGCCAGGTGCAGCGAGAGCACCCTCACCGGTCCCGCCGGCGTGCGGATCATGCATTCTAGCGCCGCGTTACGGGTGTTGAGCGGCCGGAGCGTGCGCCGCAACGGCAGTGCGTGCAGGCGCGACCAGACGATCGGCAGCTTCGACAGTATCATCGTGCCGAACTGTCGCCGGCGGTTGACGATGCGGCCATCCGGCTTCTCGCTGGCGTCCATGTCGAAGGCGGGGCCGTAAGCCCAGTAATAGTCGGGCAGCAACCTGGACAGGATATCGGGCTGGTCGTCTTCATCGCTGCGCTGCCAATGCCGCTCGACCTCCTGCAGCGCGATGATGTCGGCGCCCTCCACCAGCCTGGCGGAGCGCGCGAGATCGTAGCGCCCGTCGCTGCCATAGCCATACTGGATGTTGTAGCTGATCAGCTTCATTGATTAACCGGCTCACTTCCGATGATCGCAGTAGAGCAATTCCAGGAAAAGTGTGAGCGGTTTTCCGTCTGAAATTGCGTCAAAACAAAAGAGCTAGAGCGGTTCGCCATTTCGGTGAACCGCTCTAGCGCCCCGCCTCCAGCGTTGCAATGTGCCGCGCGGACAGGCGCAATAGTCCAGCCGATGACCGGCGAACCGACCTCTCTAGTAGGTCGTCAGCGGCTGGAAGCTTCCGGCGGGCGACGCCGCCAGCTCCGACCAGTCGATCTCCTCCTCCAGCCGATGATAGGCCTCGTCGCCGATCGTGCCGTTGGTGCGCAACTCCTCCAGCGTGTCGCGCTGTCGGTTGATGGCATAGAGGCGCAGCCGGTCGTATTCCGTCGCCGCCTGCGCATCATCGGGGTTTTCCGCGACTTTGCGCTGCGCCTCATACTGTTCGCGCACGACGGCCGCCGCGGCCGAATTCTTGCGGCTCAGCACGTCGAGCGCAGCCTGCATGATGGCGACGCGCGCTTGTGCCACTTCGCGGTCGACCGTCGTGTCGCGTTCGAAGTTGAGCAGCCGCAGCAGCGGTTTCAGGCTCATGCCTTGCAGCACCAGCGTGCCAAGCACGACCGCGAAGGCGGCAAGCACGATTGGATCGCGGCCAGGGAAATTGGCAGGCAATGCAATCGCCACCACGAGCGTCACCAGCCCGCGCATGCCGCACCAGCCGACGAGCACGGCGCCGCGAAATGTCGGCGCATCTCGCCTTTGCTCTTCGCTGTCGAAGCGGGCAAACCATCGTATGACAGCGACGTAGCTTGCCACCCAGACGAGGCGTGCCACGATGACGATGGCGAGCACCGTTCCGGCGAAGAGAAAAGCTTCGCCTTGACCGTCGCCGGAGAGACGGCCGATGATCGACCGCGCCTGCAGGCCCATCAGCACGAAGGCCAGCACGTTGAGCACGAACACCGCCGATTCCCAGACCGAATAGGTGCTGACGCGGCGTCTGGCCGACATGCGGCGCGGTGCCCTGCGCGCGATGGTGATGGCATAGACGACGATGGTGATGATGGCCGAGAGGCCGAGCTTGTCGGCGATGATCCAGACGGCGAAGGTTCCGGCGAACTGCACCACGGTGCTGCTTGCCGCATCCTCGATGCGCGTCAGCGTGAGCAGCGAGAAACGGCCGAACAGATAGCCGGCAACAACGCTGCCGATCGTCGCCAGCAGGATCACCGGCACGGCGTCTTTCAGCATCAGCGAGCCGATGGCGGCCGAAACCGATATCCGGTAGATCAACAGCGCCGTGGCGTCGTTGAGCAGGCTCTCGCCCTGCAGGATGGCGGTGAGCCGGTGCGGCACCTTGAACTGATTGAGCACCGCGCTTGCCGCCACCGCGTCCGGCGGCGCGACGATGGCGCCAAGCGCGATCGCCGCCGCGATCGGCAGGCCGGCCATCTTCCAGCCGACAAACGCGATCACCACGGTGGTGAAGACGACGGCGCCAAGCGCCAGCAGCACTAGCGACAGCCGGTAGCGTTTCAGGTCGCGCAGCGAGGTGTCATAGGCGGAATCGAGAAGCACCGGCGCGATGAACAGCGCAAGCGCCAGTTCCGGATCGATCTCGATCATCGGCGCGCCCGGCACGAAGGCAATCCCGACCCCGGCAAGCGCCAGCAGCGACGGGTAAGGCACCTCCAGCCATCGCGATACCGCCGTCAGCGCAACGGCAATGAGAAGCAGGACAAGAGTGAGTTCGAAAAGCGCCATGGCTTATCGTAGCGACGAAACCCGAAGCTTGGCAGTACCTTGAGCCGGGATACTGTTGATTTGTCGGACGCGTCGATATTGCCCGGCTATATGCACATTGCACTGGCCTGATGAGGTTCAGTCCAGTTGGCGGGGCTGTGTCGAGATTCAGGTCAGGCCGAGTCGAAAATGGCGGTTTCCGAGAACCGGAGCGGAGCGTACTTGAAGTACGTGAGCACCGGAAGCGCAGGAAGCCGCCATTTGCAGGCCGGCCTCACCTGAATATCGACATAGCCTAGTGCAGGACCAGCATGTCGCCCGACGAAAACGAGATGTCGGCCTTGTCGCCGACGACCGGCGGCGGCGTCGTCGAGTTGTTGAAGGTGTCGAGCGACACCGTGTTGCCGCCGATGCCGACCCGCACGCGGATGACCGAACCGAGGAAATGCACTTCGGCGATCTCGCCCGACAGGCTGGTGTCGTGGCCCGGCTGGCGCGCCAGCGAAATCGCCTCCGGCCGTAACGCCAGCGACAGCGTATCGCCGGACTTCGATCCGTTGAGCTTGCCCTTGAGCGAGACTTCCTGGGTGTTGACCTGCACCTTGCCGCTGGACGCGTCGGTGACCTTGCCCTCCAGCACGTTGAGCGTGCCGACGAAGTTGGCGACGAACTTGGTTGCCGGCCGGTTGTAGATCTCGAACGGCGTACCGACCTGTTCGGCCTTGCCGCCATACATCACCGCGATGCGGTCGGAGATCGACAGCGCTTCTTCCTGGTCATGCGTGACGAAGATGGTGGTGATGCCGAGCTTCTTCTGGATCGAGCGGATTTCCTCGCGCAGCGACACGCGCACCTTGGCGTCGAGCGCCGACAGCGGCTCGTCGAGCAAGAGGAGCTTCGGCTTCGGCGCAATGGCGCGCGCCAGCGCGATGCGCTGCTGCTGGCCGCCTGAAAGCTGGTAGGGGTAGCGATCGGCCATCTGCGGCAGCTTGATCATGTCGAGCATCTCGGCGACGCGCCTGTCCGCGTCAGGCTTCGACATGCCAGCTACCTTGAGGCCGAAGGCGATGTTCTGCGCCACTGTCAGGTTCGGGAACAACGCATAGGCCTGGAACACCATGCCGACATTTCGCTGGTTTGGCTTCAGCCTGGTGATGTCCTTGCCGCCGACCACGATCTTGCCGGCAGAAGGCTCCTCGAAGCCGGCGACCATGCGCAGCACCGTCGTCTTGCCGCAGCCGGACGGGCCAAGGAAGGAGACGAACTCGCCGGGCTCGACGTCGAGGCTGAAATCCTGCACCACGGTGTTGGCGCCGTAGGACTTTCGCACATGCTGGATGGACAGGAATGGCTCGGCCATGGCTTTTCTCTCAGGTCAATTCGGGCGGTTCGCCGATTTCGGCGCGAAACGGGACAGGATCTGGATGAGCGACATGCAGCCCCAGGTAATGGCGAAGGCGATGATGGCAAGCGCCGCCGGCTCATAGGCACGGTTGGCGCCGATATTCTGCAGATACGGCCCGAACGCCGGGCGGTTCAGCAGGCTCGCCATCGTGAATTCGCCAATGACGATCGCGAAGGTAAGGAACGCGCCCGACAGAACCGCGATCAGGACATTGGGCAGGATAACGCGGGTGATGATCGTGGCCCAGCCGGCGCCGAGGATTTGCGCCGCTTCCGTCAGCGTGCGCACGTCGATGGTGCGAAGGCCGGTGTCGACCGCGCGGTACATATAGGGGAGTGCCAGCGTTGCGTAGCCGATCACCAGCAAGGCGCTGGCGCCGAGATCGCTGGCCAGGAAAGGCAGCGGCGAATTCGAACCGTACATGCGGATATAGCCGAACACGATGACGATCGCCGGAATGACCAGCGGCAGCAGCGTGATGAACTCGACGATCGGCCTGATTTGAGGCAAACGCAGCCGGATCCAGTAGGCCGCGGGCACCACGATCAGCACGCCGAGGATGATGGTGAAGATGGCGGCGACCACCGAATACAGGAACGTTGCCTGGAAGCGCGGGTCGCCGAGCACGACCTGATAGGCATCGAAGGAATGCACGCCGCGCCGCATGCGCAACGAAAACTCGAAAGTCGCCAGCAGCGGAATGAAGAAATAGGCCGTACCGATACCGAAGACGACCCAGGCCCAGAACTTTCCCGACTTCATTTGAGCCACCTCTCGGAACGGGTCCGGAACCAGATGTAGAAGACGTTGGCGAGCCCGGTGATGACGATCATGCCGAAGGCGATCGCGTAGCCGAGCTGCGGGTTATGCAGCACGTCGCCATTGATCTGCGAGTAGAGCTTGATGGGAACGATGTTGAGCTGCGGGCCGGCGAACGCATAGGCCGTTGCGATGGCGCCGAAGGCGTTGGCGAACAGAAGGATGACGGTGCCGAGGAAACTCGGAAACAACACCGGTATCACCACCATGCGCCAGTACTGCCACTGGGTGGCGCCAAGCGTGGCGGCCGCCTCGTTCCATTCCTTCTTCAAGCCGTCGATTGCCGGCACGATGATCACCACCATCAGCGGGATCTGGAAGAAGAGATAGACCACGATCAGGCCCCACGTGGTCAGGAAATTGAACCCCAACGCGTAGATGTTGAGGTTGAACATGTCACGCAGAAGCACCGTCACGATGCCGACGCGTCCGAGCGTTGCGATGAACGCGAAGGCGAGCGGCAAGCCGGCAAAATTCGAGGCGACGCCCGAGAAGGTCAGCGTCGCGGACCGCACCCAGCTGGGCAGGCCGCCGCGCACGATCGCGATGGCGAGCGCCAGTCCGGCAAATGCGCCGACGATGGCCGACCAGAAGCTGATCTTGATCGAAACCCAATAGGAATTGCTGATTGAAGGATCGCTCACCAACTGCAGGATGTTGTCGAGCGTGAACCCGCCTTCCCCGGTCTGAAACGCGCCGATGACGAGATAAAGCGTCGGCATGATCAGGAACATCAGGGCAAAGACGAAGAATGGCGCCACACCGATCCATTGCGTCGGCAGGCGGAAAGCGGTCGCCTCGTTCGGCGGCGCGGACTTGGTGGCGGCAACAGACTGATTTGAAAGCGATAGATCGGTCATGCGCCCGGCACCGTTTTCGAGGGAAAGCCGGGCGGCCAAGTGGCCGCCCGGTGGATTTCAAGTCTTACTTGACGTTGGCGCCGACAGTGGCGTCCCAGTTCTTGCTGATGGTTTCCTTGGCCTTGCCCTGCTCCACGAGCGTCGGGAAGACCGCCGAGGCATAGGACTCAGCCGGCGGCAGCTTGGCCAGCACGTCCGCCGGGATCTTGCCTTTCTTGGCGAGATCGTTGAAGCGGATCGGGTGGCAATAGCCCTTCAGCCAGCCGATCTGGCCTTCGTCGGAATAGAGGTATTCCATCCACAGCTTGGCGGCATTCGGATGCGGCGCGAAAGCACTGATCGCCTGCACATAGACGCCGGCGACGACGCCGGTCTTCGGCACGATCACGTCGACGGGCGGGTTGCCCTTCAGCGTGTCGCGGCCGGCAAGCGCGTTGTAGTCCCAGTTGATCAGGATCGGCGTCTGGCCCTGGGCCAGCGTCGCCGGCTTGCCGACGACCGGAACGAAGTTGCCGGCGGCGTTGAGCTTCTTGAAGAACTCGAGACCGGCCTTGCCGGCGGCTTCACCGGCGGCGGCGCCCGACGACAGGCCGGAGGCATAGACCGCCTGGATGGCCTGGTTCGACGCGCGCGGGTCACCGGCGAGCGCGACCGCGTTGGCGAATTCCGGCTTCAGGAGGTCGGCCCAGTCCTTCGGCGATTCCTTGACCAGGTCCTTGTTCACCATGAACGACAGCACGCCGTAATAGTCGCCGTACCAGGCGCCATCGGCATCCTTGGCGCTGTCCGGGATCGAGTCCCAGGTCGATACCTTGTAGGGCATCAGCAGGCCGTCGGCCTTGGCGGTCGGACCGAAGGACAGGCCGACGTCGATAACGTCGGGCGCCTGCGGGCCCTTATTGTCCTTGTTGGCCTTGATCGCCTCGACCTCGTCGCCCGAGCCGGCGTCCGGGTTGAGTTCATTGATCTTGATTTCCGGATACTTAGCCTTGAAAGCGTCGATCACTGCCCCGTAGCCACACCAGTCATGCGGAAGCGCGATGGTGGTGAGCTGGCCTTCAGCCTTCGCGGCCTTGACGAGATCGTCCATCGAATCCGCGGACGAAATCACCGTCGACGCAAAGAGCGCCGCGGCCGAGAGGGAAAGCACTTTCCCCGTGAACTTGAACATGTGTTCTCTCCGTTGAACTGGCGCGCTGGGCGCCTGCGATGCGGGTATCGTTTTCGTGTGACAGCCAGATGAAGGCTTTTTGAAACCGGAGCCCCCGCGGCGAAAAAAGTTAACTCTTTTTAACGGACCGTAGCAATTAGCCCGCGCTTAATTTTCCGGCTAATGGTTAGTCACCTTGCCTTTTGCCCCCTCCCTTCCCTTCTGGAACGCCTCGTCATTCAACTTTCCGGCATTGCAAGCCGGCTCTCAGACAGAGCCGGCGATCGCGTTTTCGAGCAGCGTCAGCGCCGCTTTCTTGGTCAGCTTCACGGGGTTGCCGCCGGCCGTCGGATCGACCACCGCCATGTCGGCGATAAGCGTCTTGCGCTTCTTGTCCATGTCGAGCCCCTTGATCAGGCCCGGCAGCGCGTGCGGCACCTTGAGCTCCTTGCGCAGCTTGATGATGGCCTTGGCGAAACCGTCGAAGCCGCCCTTGATGCCGCAATAGGCGGCGAGCCGGGCGATACGGTCCTCGATCGCCTCGCGGTTGAAGGCCAGCACATAGGGCATGAACACCGCATTGGTCATGCCGTGGTGGGTGTCGTAGAGCGCGCCGATCGGATGCGACAGCGAATGGATGGCGCCCAGTCCCTTCTGGAAAGCGGTGGCACCCATTGCGGCAGCGCTCATCATATGGGCGCGCGCGACGAGGTCCTTGCCGTTGGCAAAAGCCCTCGGCAAGTTTTCGAACACCAACCTTACGCCTTCCACGGCGATGCCGTCCGCCATCGGGTGGTAGCCCGGGGCGCAATAGGCTTCGAGGCAGTGCGCAAGCGCGTCCATGCCGGTGCCGGCGGTGATGAAGCCAGGCATACCGACCGACAGCTCCGGATCGGCAATGACGATTGCCGGCAAAAGTTTCGGATGGAAGATGACCTTCTTGGTGTGGGTCGCCTCGTTGGTGATGACGCCGGCGCGGCCGACCTCCGAACCGGTGCCGGCGGTGGTCGGCACCGCGATGATCGGCGCGATGGCGTCGGAATTGGCTCTGGTCCACCAGTCGCCAACATCCTCGAAATCCCACACCGGGCGCGCCTGTCCAGCCTGAAAGGCGATCAGCTTGCCGAGGTCGAGCGCCGAGCCGCCGCCGAAGGCGATGACGCCGTCATGCTTGCCCTTCTTGAACACGGCGATGCCGGCGGTGAGATTCGACTCGACCGGGTTCGGCCTCACCTCGGAAAACACGCCATAGGGCACCTTGGCGTCATCGAGGATCTTCAGCGTCGAAGCAACGACCGGCAGTTTCGCCAGTCCCGGATCGGTGACGAAGAGCGGCCGCTTGATGCCCGTGGCGTTGAGCACATCCGGCAATTCGTTGATGCGGCCGGCGCCAAAGCGGACGGTGGTGGGGTAGTTCCATTTGGAGATGAGCTTGGACATGTCTTGTCTTTCGAAAAATCAGATTGCTTCACGCAGGTGATAGGATTTCGGCCGGGTCAGATTGTCGTAGCCGATGGCCGAGAGTGCGGCGCCCTTGCCGGTGTCCTTGACGCCGGTCCAGACCAGCGCGGGATCGAGATAGTCGCAGCGGTTCATGAACACCGTGCCGGTTTCGACGCGGTCGCCGATGGCCACCGCGCGATCGGTATCGCGGGTCCAGATCGAGGCGGTCAGCCCATAGGGGCTGTCGTTCATCAGCGCGATCGCCTCCTCGTCGTTGCGCACCTTCATGATGCCGACGATCGGCCCGAAACTTTCCTCGCGCATGACGCTCATCTGGTGGTCGACCTCGGTCAGCACCTCCGGCGCCAGATAGGGCGAGCCCTCTCTGTCGTTCTCGACCTTCATGTTGATATGCGCCTTGGCGCCCTTGCGCAGCGCCTCGGCCTTCTGCTCACGGATGAGGTCGGCAAAGCGTGCCTGCGCCATCGGTCCCATGGTCGTGGCCTGCTCCAGCGGATTGCCGACGACATAGTTCTTGGTCTCGGCGATGAAACCCTCGACGAACTCGTCATAGACCTTCTCATGCACATAGACGCGCTCGATGCCGCAGCAGCACTGGCCGGAGTTGAAGAAGGCACCGTCGACCAGATTGGCGACCGCATGATCCATCTTGGCGTCGGGCAGCACATAGGCCGGATCCTTGCCGCCGAGCTCCAGCCCGAGCGTCATGAAGGTGCCGGCAGCGGCCTTCTCGATGGCGCGGCCGCCGCCGACCGAGCCGGTGAAATTGACATGGTCGATCTTGCCGGAACCGAGCAGCTTTTCGGTCTGGCCGTGGTTCATCACGAGGTTCTGGAACAGGCCCTTGGGCAGGCCGGCCTTATCGAAAGCCAGTTGGAAACGCTCGCCCACCAGCAGCGTCTGCGCCGCGTGCTTGAGGATGACGGCGCTGCCCGCCATCAGTGCCGGCACGATGGTGTTGACGGCGGTGAGGTAGGGATAGTTCCACGGCGCGATCACCAGGACGACGCCAAGCGGCACCTTCTTCACATAGCGGCGGAAGCCGTCCTTGGGGTTGGAAGCCAGCACCGGCTTCAGCGCGGCTTCAGCGATCTCCACCATATAGTTGGTGCGTTCCTTGACGCCGCCGAACTCGCCGCCGTAGCGCACCGGCCGGCCCATCTGCCAGGCGATTTCGGGCACGATCTCGTCGGTCATCGCGACCAGCGCTTCCAGCATCGCCAGCATGTATTTGCCGCGCTCGACGACCGGCGTCTGCGCCCATTTCTCCTGCGCCGCCTTGGCGCGCTCGACCGCGGCGTTGATCGCCTGATCGGTCGCTACCGGCCGTTCGGCGTAGATCGAGCCATCGATGGGGGATTTGAGTTTCACGGTTTCCAATTAGGCGTCTCCATGCATCGAAAGGCAAAGCGTCAGCAGGCAAGGGCACGAACATGCCCCACCCTTGCATAATCCAGTATCGACTGATCGCGTGTCACGAGCGTCAAATCGAACGCCCGCGCGGTCGCAATCAATATCCGATCCGCGGGATCGCCGTGCAGCGATCCGGGCAGGAAAGACGATTCAATCAATAGTTCCGGCGAAAGAGCCTCGACCCGGATGCCAGGCGTGGCGATCACTTCCCCAAAAATGCTCGCCGGCGACTTTGCGGCCGCCAATCGGCCCTTGGCGCTCAGCAGTCCCAATTCCCAAGCCGAAATGGGGGAAACCCGGATTTTCTCGTCAGCAGCCCCTGCGGTATTGATGGCAGTCCTGGCTTCCGGCCTGATCGGTTCGTTCAGCGCAATCCATATGATCGCGCAAGTGTCGAGCAGCAGCCTGTGTGTCACGGCAGTGCGTCCGGCTCCAAAGCCGGCTTGGTGTAATCATACCCCTGGCGAATGGTAACCTTACCAGTCCATATGCCAAAGAGCGGATGATCAGCATCCCCTGGCCCATGCGAGAGCTTCCCTTCCTGGGGATGTTCGTAGCCTGCCTGCGTCGATTCCGCCATTCCCGGGCGGCCCTTGTCCGCGCTAGCCATATTCGGCTTTCGATAGCCCTCGGGCCATCCCTCCAGATTGAAGTCCACCCGTTCGTTCGCGAGATCGATACCAGACGCCCGGTAATTTGCGCGCAGCCAGGCGCGCGCCTGGCTGTGGCCGCTCGGGCTGTTCGCCCACCATTCCTCGCGCTGTCGCGCCGACGGCGGCAAGCGGCCACCTATTATTTGTTCGATCTCGTCGAAGCTCATCGACAAATGGCCTTGGCCCGAGAACAGCAGATGCTCGAACAGCGGATGATATTTGGTTCCTTCGGTCATCTCATGAATCTAGTTCGGTCCGCATTTCCGGTCAAGTTAGCCATAGTATATTACTATCTTTCTAGTATCTCTCGAACCCCCGGTGCAGTTCCCAATCCGTGATGCGGCGGTCGTATTCGAACTGCTCCCAGCGTGCAGTGTGCACATAGTGCTCGATCACATCGTCGCCGAAGGCCTGCTTCAGCATCTTCGACTTGGCCAGCGTCTCGGTGGCGTCGCGCAAAGTCTTTGGGATCTCGGGCAGGCGCGAAGCCTGGTAGGCGTCGCCGACAAACGGCTTCTGCAACTCCAGCTTCTCGTCGATGCCGGCAAGGCCGGACGCGATCAGCGCCGCGAAGGCGAGGTAGGGGTTGAGGTCGGCACCGCCGATGCGGCATTCCATGCGGATGCCCCTGGTGCCCTCGCCACAGAGCCGGAAGCCGGCGGTGCGGTTATCCTCGCTCCACATGATCTTGGTCGGCGCGAAAGTGCCGGCCTGGAAGCGCTTGTAAGAGTTGATGTAGGGCGCCAGGAACCAGGTGAATTCCTTGGCGTATTTGAGCTGGCCGGCCGCCCATTGCTGGCCGAGACCCGACAGCGTCCAGTCTGCCTTCTTGTCGAAGAAAAGCGGCGCCTTGCCGTCGGCGCTCCACAGCGAATTGTGGATGTGGCTGGAATTGCCGGCAAGCCCGTAATTGTACTTGGCCATGAAGGAGATGGCCTTGCCTTCGGAATCGGCGATCTCCTTGGCGCCGTTCTTCAGGATGACATGGCGGTCGGCCATGTCGAGCGCCTCGGCATAGCGCACATTGATTTCTTCCTGGCCGGGACCCCACTCGCCCTTGGAATTCTCGATCGGAATTCCGGCCGCTTCCATCTCGTTGCGAAGCCGGCGCATGACGCCTTCTTCCTTGCTGGTGATGCCGATCTGGTAGTCGCCGATATAGGGCGAAGCCGAGTCGAGACCCTGCCAGTGCTTCTTGCGCGCCGAATCGTAGGTTTCGCTGAACAGGTAGAATTCGAGCTCGGAAGCGAAATAGCCGATATAGCCGCGCTCCTGCAGGCGCTTGACCTGCTTCTTCAGGATGGCGCGCGGCGAGTGCGCGAGGTCGTCATGCGTGTGATGGTCGAGCACGTCGCAGATGACCAGCGCCGTCTTCTCCAGCCACGGAATGCGCCGCAGCGTCGACAGATCCGGCTTCATGACGAAGTCGCCATAGCCCTTCGACCAGCTCGCCGCCTTGTAGCCCGGCACCGGCTCCATATCGATGTCGCAGGCCAGCAGATAGTTGCAGCCATGCGTCTCGCCATGCGCGGAATCGACGAAATACTGGGCCAGAAAGCGTTTTCCCGAGAGCCGGCCCTGCATATCGACGATGCAGGCCAGCACCGTGTCGATCTCGCCATTGGAGACCGCTTTCTTCAACTGATCGAACGAGAAATTCCCGGCCATTTCTTAGCACCCTCAAGCTGAAACTGATTGTCCAACACTCCCCGGCCGGCTTGCGCCGGCCGGGGAGATCTTGCGTTGCGGTTAGTTCGCGGTCTGGCCGACGGCTTTTTCCGCGGCCGCGATCTCCGCCGCGCGACGAGCGATGTCGGCACCGATCGGCGGGCCCTTGAAGCGGCGCGATTCGATACCGAACCACAGAACCACGAGCAGAATGATCAACCCGATGGCATAGTTGATCAGGATGTCGAAGGGTGGCTGGATGCCGGCATACATCAGCACCAGAACACCCAGCACAGTGATGATGGCGAAAGGCTTTGACCAGACACCGAGGCGGAACGGACCGAACTCGGTCCAGCTCTTGCCTTCCGCAAGCAGGCCTGCCGCCACCGGCATGGCATAGGAGACGTAGAGGAAGAGAGCACAGCCTGCTGCAAGCGCCGCGAACGCCGGCGAATAGAGGGTAGCGGCGATCGATAGCACAACCCCGAGCCAAATGGCCGGGACAGGCGTGCGCCACGTCGGCGAAACCTGCTTCCACAGAGATGACCCCGGCAGACCGCCGTCACGTGAGAAGGCGAAGATCATGCGCGAGGTCGAAGTGAGTCCGGCCAGCGCGCACAGGTAATTCGACACCACAATGCTGATGCCGAGCAGGTCCTTCAGCCAGGTCGGCGCCGGCAGGTTGTTGAACAGGTTGAACCAGGCATTGCCGCCGTCCTTGGCGGTTGCCGCCAGATCGGGGCTCGCCAGCACGAACGACACCGCCATGACGAAGCCGAAAACGAGCGACCACAGCACTGCATGGATCATGCCTCTGGGCACGGCAACGCGGGCATTGTGCGTTTCCTCGGCGGTGTGCGCCGAGGCGTCAAAGCCCGTGATCGTATAAAGCGGATAGAGAAGGCCGATCAGGAACGCCACGAGCGCCGTGCGGGCCGTCGGAACATAGCCGCCACCGAGATCGCCGGTCGTGTTGACGAAGGTCGTCAGCCGCGAAAGATCGAAGCCATGCGCGCCCCAGATCAGGAAGGTCAGCGTCAGCACGACCGCGACAACGAGGATGAGATAACCGGAAAAGTCGGTCAACATTGTCGTCGTCTTGATGCCGAGATGATTGAACAGACCTTGGGTGATGGTGATGAGAACGACGGCCAGCGTCTGCTGCCAGAAGCCCCAGGTTGAGGTGTCCCAGCCGAAGATCGGTCCCGCGACGAGACCCTGAAAGAGCAGATAGACGCCGACATTCACCGACGCGACGACGAAGATCAGGCCGAGCAAATTGATCCAGGCCGTCGCCCAGCCCCAGCCGCGCCCGCCGAGAATCGAGGACCAGTGATAGAGGCCCCCGGCGGTAGGATAGGCCGAGCCGATCTGGCCAAGCGAAGCCGCGACCACAAGGGCGAAGACACCACCGATAACCCAGCCGATGGTTGCCTCGAAGCCGCTGCCGGTGCCCATGGCCAGCGGGAATGACGTGATGCCGCCGGCCAGAATGCAAATGATCGAAAAGGAAATGGCAAAGTTGGAGAAGCCGCTCATGCGGCGCGCCAATTCCTGGGCGTAGCCCATGCTGTGAAGGATTTTGACGTCCTCAGATTTGTCTGTGTGATCAGGTGCTGCCATTTGAAGTCCCCTTTTAATTTCTTAGCTGGCCGATTGTACTGATTTTCCCATTGCGCCTTGTCGGGAGCCCCTGGCCTCCTCGGGCTCCAGATTAGAAAAGATACCTGTGAGCAGATCCGCCCATTTCCGCTGCCCGGTCTCGCCGGAGATTTCGTCGTTGCGGATTTCGATCATCGCGCAGGCAAGGCCGCGAGAGCGCGCGTGCCGTTCCAGCGTGAAATAGACGCGGTCGGCCGGCGAATAGGGTTCGTTGATGCCGACCGTGACGCCGGCAAGCCGCTGCAGCGCCGCGATCAAGGGCGCCGCCAGGCGGCGATCGTCGTCATGGATGATGCCGATATGCCAGGGCCGGTTCTTGCCCTTGAAGAGCGGCGTGAAGGAGTGGACCGACACGAGCCACGTCTCCTGGCCACGCGCCAGACGCTGGTCGATGATCTGGGCGATCGTGTCGTGGAACGGGCGCCAGGCGAGAGCAATGCGCGCCTCTCTTTCGGCAGTCGAAAGATCCTGATTGGCAGGAACCACGATCTTTTCGCTCACACTGACTTCCAATATCAAGTCCGGCGCATCGAGCGGCCGATTGCAATCGATGACGAGGCGCGAAATCCGCGTCTCGATCAAAGTGGCGTCAAGCGCCTCCGCCATACGGCTGGCGACGGGAAGCGCGCCGGGGTCCCAGGCGATATGGCGCGAAAGCGCCTCGGCCGGCAGGCCGAGCGTTCCGAATTCGGCGGGGAGGACATTGGAAGCGTGGTCGCAGGTGAAGACGAAGGGGCTGAATCCGCCGGGGTTGGTCACCCTCACGGTTTCAGACGGTGCAAGGCTAGCGGGCCGAGCTTTCTCCATATCGTCCCCTGCGGAACGCTGTATCTTATGTTACGTATTTTGTCTCATTGCGTCCCTGTGAATGATTTCATACAGTTTAGCAGGCTTTGTCAAACGCGAATTCGGGAAAACGGCGGCGGCGGGTCAACGCGTGGGGGAAAACCATGATTTCCAGCATTGCCGAACTGATCTCTGACCGCATCGCCACGATGCCGGCCGGCGAGCGCCGCGCCGCCCAGACGCTGATTGCCAACTACCCTTTGACCGGGCTGAAGACCGTCGCCGAATTCTCCACCGCTGCGGGCGTGTCCTCGCCGACGATCCTGCGTTTCGTCGCCAGGCTCGGCTTCCAGAACTATCCCGAATTCCAGTCGGCGCTGCAGGATGAGCTGGCGGCGCAATTGCAGTCGCCCGCTTCGCGCACGCTCAATCCGAGTTCGACCGGCGGCGCCGTCTCGCCGATGCTGGAGGCGACGCTCGACAATATGCGCGAGACGTTCCGGCACCTCACCGACAAGCAGCTCGCCGACATAGCCGCACGGCTTGCCGAGCGGCGCGGCAAGACCTTCCTGATCGGCGGCCGCTTCACCGATCCTCTGGCGCGCTATATGGCCGCCCACCTCGCCATCATCCAGCCGGATGTCTATCACCTCGCTGGCCAGGAGAGCATCTGGCGCGACCGCCTGATCGACATGGGCAAGCGCGACGTTCTGGTGATCTTCGACATCCGCCGCTACCAGGAAAGTCTCTTCCGCTTTGCCGAGAAGGCTCATCATCGCGGCGTCCAGATCATTCTCTTCACCGACCAGTGGCTTTCGCCGATCGCCCGCTTGGCCCGCCATGTGATCGCCGGACGCACCGCCGTGCCCTCGGCCTGGGATTCGTCAGCCGCTCTCTTCGTCGTCGCCGAAACGCTGATCGGTGCCGTCACGCGGCAATTGGAAGCCGCCGGCGCCAAGCGCATCCGCGACCTGGAGAGCTTGCGCTAGAGCAATTCCAGGAAAAGTGCGTGGCGGTTTTCCGTCCGGAATTGCGCAGCAACAAAACGTAGAGCGGTTGGGCGATTCTGTGAAACGCTGAACCGCCCTAGCGGGTTCGGCTTCCGCGAAAATTCGGTAAAGATCGAGATCGAGGGGTTGGCCATGAGGAAGCGCGTCTGAAGCGCGAGCTCGAGGAAGCCGCCTACGTCAGACTATGATAGCCGGTTTCGGAAGACCATGGTTGGATCAGGTCCTCACGTCGATCCTGCCGAGTAGGCTATTTGAATAGCCGGCCCTCGATCGACCAGCGTGCCGCCAGGAAGTTCAGCACGGCCGCCACCGCGACGCCGATGATCTTGGCCGGCCACACGCCGACGGCCCCTGCCAGGACGGCGATCGAAAGACTGGAAACGCCAAGCGAAATCAGCGCTCCCAGCGAGACGAAGCGCAGGAAGGATTGGTGCAGCCGGATGCCCGGGTCCCGCTCGAACGACCAGAACCGGTTCGCCACGAAGGAGAAGAGGACCGCAACGAACCAGGCGCCGACATTGGCGGCCAAAGCCGGAGCCGCGAGCTTGAGCAGCAGGAAAAATGCGGTGAGGTCGATGCCGGTGTTGACCAGCCCGACCAACACGAAGCGGACGATCTTGTTGCCGGTCGAACGCTGCGGCTGGCCGGCATTTCTCATGCGCCTGCGTCCATGACGCGGACTCCGGCCCGGTCGAGGCTGGCGCTGAAATCCTCCGAGGAGAGAACCGCAAATTCGACCTCACGCACGCCCTGCATCGGGTCGCGCGCGCGCAACGTCTCATCGACATGGCCCGGATGGCACATGAACACCCCTTGTTCGGGCAAGGTCTCGATCGCGGCGCGCAGCGTTGAAGCGAATTTCGCCGGCTGCCGCCAGTCATAGATGCCGCAGAGCGGTGTCATCACGCTAAAGCCGGCCCGCTGCATCGATCTGTTGAAGCCCGCCGCCAGCGTGGCGATCGCCGCAATCTTGGCCGCCGCGTCCAGGCCGGAAAGCCCCGGCGCACCCCGGAGCGCAGGTTTATGAGCGGCCGCCGCAAAACGCGCGAGCAACCAATTTCGCACCACGGGAAGAAAATGCACATGCTGGTGCCCGTCGATATAATCGGGCGGGCCGGCCAGCGCTTCGGTGAAGCGCTCGTACTGGGTGTCGAGCTCGGCATGGACGTCCCGCTCGTCGATACGCCCGCGCCGCACCGGCAGCGCAAGGGAAGCGAGTCTTGGCAACTTGCCATCCGGCGCCAGGCTGGATGAACCGGTCGCAGCGATCTGATCCGTGAGGGTCAGATGCAAGCCGACGGCCGCCCTTTTGCGAAGCGGCCTTATGCACGCCGCCGCCTCTTGCCATTCGGGAAAGCCGGTCATGCAGCCGGTTCCGGTCAGGCGGCCGCGCTCGATCAGGTCGAGAATCGCGCCCGATACGCCCGGCGCCAGCCCGTAGTCGTCGGCGATCAGGCGGATCGACCGGATCATTTGCCGGGAGCGACCTGCTCGGCGACATTGCCGTGGAGGACATCGCGCACGATGTAGACGGGCCGATCCTTGCTTTCGCTGAGCGTGACCCAG
Source organism: Mesorhizobium sp. Arg314 (assembly GCF_053714275.1). Taxonomy (NCBI): domain Bacteria; kingdom Pseudomonadati; phylum Pseudomonadota; class Alphaproteobacteria; order Hyphomicrobiales; family Phyllobacteriaceae; genus Mesorhizobium; species Mesorhizobium sp. Arg314. The sequence goes on from NZ_JBSKBP010000008.1 coordinate 124,164, forward strand.
ACATATTCGCCGATCAGGCCGAGCAGCGCCAGGTTGAGGCCGCCAAGCAACACGACGGCGACCATGATGCTGGGATAGCCGGGCACGGCGACGCCGTAGAACAGCACCTCGAAGAGCACCTTCGCGCCATAGGCGAGACCGGCAAACGCCGCCAGCAATCCGACAAGGCTGATGACGCGCAGCGGAATCACCGAAAACGAGGTGAACCCTTCCAGGGAGAACGCGATCAGGTTGAACCTGCTCCATTTCGACGTGCCGCTGGCGCGGTTTTCCGGCGAATAGAGCACTGCCTTCTGGCGGAAGCCGGCCCAGGCGAACAGGCCCTTGTTGAAACGACGCTTGTCGCGCACGCTGGTCAAGGCACGCGCCACCGCGCCGCGCATGACGCGGAAGTCTCCGGCATTCTCGGGAATATCGAAGCGCTGGCTGCTGTTGATCAGCTTGTAGAAGAGCCGCGCCAGCTGGCTGCGCCGCCAGCTCCCCTCGCGCCGATCGTTCTGCGCGTAGACGACATCGATCTGCGGATTCTCGACCAGTTCGCCGATCATCTTCAGGCTGATATCCATGGAATGCTGGAGGTCGGAGTCCATGATCAGGACCATGTCGCCCCGGGAATGGTCCAGGCCGGCGAGCACCGCCGCTTCCTTGCCGAAATTGCGGCTGAGCCGCACGATCTCCCAGGAACCCGACAATGTCGCCGCGAATGTCTCGGCGCTGCCGTCGCGGCTGCCGTCGTCGACGAGTATCTTGCGGACCGTCATGCCGAAGCGCTCCGCCACGGCCGCCTCGAGCTTGTCGAGCAACCCGACGAAGGCAACAGCGGATTCGGCCTCGTTGAAGAACGGCGCGATGATGTCGAGCATTTCAGCCATGTGCGACGGACCCGGCGGCCGGCATCTTCTCGCTGCCGCGCGTCAAGAACCAACCGATGAGAACGCAAGCGATTATACTGATGCTGATTGGCCGGAACCACGGGTGGAAGAGATCGTGCAGCCGGCCATCGATACTGGTCAGACCGGTAGCGAAAAGAAGCGCCGCCAGCAACCAGCGCATGGTGCCGGCCCGCTTCTCCTGCCACAGCAGGGCGATGGAGAGGCCGGCTGGCACCGCCACCATGGCATAGGTGTTCTGCTCGACCCGCGGATTGAAGACGCACATGTAGAATGCCGCAACCAGGAAGATGGCGAGCCCGCTGACGTTCGGGTCCAGCCTGCGGTCGAACTGGAGCACCACCCACAGCGTAAGCAAGCCCGCGACGAAGCGCACGATCGTCGCGTCAAACTCCGGAAGCGTCATCCCAAGCCTTGTGAAAGGCGCAGTGAAGTCGGCCGGGACGAAGGGGCCGGTTGGGTCGACCGCCATCGAAGTCAGCATCCGGAAGAAATCGTGGTACTGGGCGTTGACATAGCCCGTGGACGCAAAGCCATAGGGGATGGCGAGCACGACAAGGACCGCCAGCGCCAGCACCGGTATCAACCTGGGACGCAGCGCCCCCGCCAGGAGCAGCATGATGATCGCCGTGGGCTTGGCAATGATCGCAAGCGAGGCCCAGAAGAAGCTTTCGGCCCGGCGCCCCTCGAGTGCCGACAGCGTGAGAAACCAGCACGCTCCGGTGAGCAGGATCGTCGCCTGGCCGTTGCGAAGCGCCGCCAGCGAAACCGGCAAGGCAAGGAAGAGACCGAAGGACAGCAGCCATGTCTGCTCCTGGCCGCCGACCTTGCGCGCCTGACGCATCGCGGCAAAGGTAAGCACCCCGAAGCCCAGCGCGTGCCATAAAAAATTGCCCATATACGGCCCGAGCTTCAGCAGGGGAACGTAGAGGACGGCGAAGGCGGGAGCGTATAGATATCCCATGGCGACTTCGACTTGATACAGCGGTTGGCTGCTCAGAAAAGCTTCACTGCCATGTCTATAGATATGGACCACCGAACGCGTATTGGGCGACCATAGCACAAGGCCGAGCACAACAAGAAACGACCCAACCCACAGCCAAAACCCCAAACGGTCGAAAACCGGCTTGGAAATCGTCATCGAATGCCCCACGCAATGCTCCAAGCGGGATCAGTTGAGCACCGTCCCGGCATTTTGATGGCGGCCGGCATACCATGGCGAAAACAGCGCGGCATAGCGGCCGCAAGCCCGTCGCCTGCCGACATCATGGCCTTATGAACACCTTTCCGTTGGGTTTGGCCAGTTCAGCCGGCAGTCGCGCCATCGCCTCGTCCAGCGGCACGACCGCGGTGACGTCGGTCGACCAGCGTCCGTCGGAAAAGCGCTTCTGCGCTTCCAGCACCGCCGGGCCCAGCCTGTCGCGGAACTGGCGCATCCATTCGGCCAGCCAGAAACCTTCGACGCGCTTGTGCTGGAAGATCAGTTGGCCGGGCTCGCGGATCACCGTCGGCTCGGCGTCGAGCCGGCCATAGACGATCCAGCGAGCGCGCTTCGGCATGGCATTGAAGATGGTCGAAGCCAGCGGGCCGGTGACCGCGTCGAGGAAGATGCGCGGCTGCTCGGCCTTCATTGCTTCGCGCAGTGCCACCTCGAAATCCGCCGCCTTCTCGTTGAGCACATGGGCGGCGCCGAGATCCTTCAGCAGCGGGATCTGCTCATCGCGGCGCACGGTGACGATCGGCCTGAAGCCCTCCTCCTTAGCCAGCCCGATGATCAGCTTGCAGAGCTGGCTGGCGCCCGCGGTCATGACGAAGGCTTTTTCGCCCTCCTGCTTGACGATGTCGAACATGGCCAAAGCGGTCAGCGGATTGACGATCATCGCGGCGGCATCCTCGTCGCGTACGGTGTCGATGAGCGGTATGCAGGACGCGGCGTCGGCAACCGCATAATCGGCCCATGCCCCCCAGTTCGACACGCCGGTGGCAAAGGCGACGCGTTTTCCAGCAAGGCTCCTGGCATAGGCGTCGTCGCCGGTGGCGACGACGACGCCGACGCCTTCGAAACCTGCCGGGCGGCCCTTTACCCGCGGCTGGCCGTACTGGCCCTTGATGAAGGCAATGTCGGACGGATTGATCGAGGCGAGGCCGACCTTGATCAGCGCCTGCGACGGACCGGGCGCCGGCACCGCGATGCTGCCGGGTTGGAGATAGGGTTCCATCGCCTCCAGCGCGGCCGCTGAAGGTGTCCTCGTATAGCCGTCGCCGACAAGCAGCAGACCCTGCATTTGCGATGGAAGCGTCATGGCTGTCAGACCTTTTCCTGCGTGTATTTCTTCAGTTCCGTGCGCGCCACCTGGCGCCGGTGCACGGCGTCCGGCCCGTCGGCCAGCCGCAGCGTCCTCAAATGCGTCCAGGAGCGGGCGAGCGGCGTGTCCTGGCTGATGCCTTGCGCGCCGAACATCTGCACCGCCTCGTCCGTGACCTTCAGTGCGACGCGCGGTGCCACCACCTTGATCTGGCTGATCCAGGGCGCGGCGGCGCGCGCATCGCCCTGGTCGATCATCCAGGCCGCCTTCAGGCAGAGCAGCCTCGCCATCTCGATCTCCATTCGGCATTCGGCGATGATGTCGAAATTGGCGCCAAGCTTTGCCAGCGGCTGGCCGAAGGCCTCGCGCCGCACCGAGCGCTGGCACAGCATCTCAAGCGCCATCTCGGCCTGGCCGATGGCGCGCATGCAGTGATGGATGCGGCCGGGCCCAAGTCGCCCCTGCGCGATCTCGAACCCCCTGCCCTCGCCGAGGATCAGGTTCGCCGCCGGTACCCGTACATTGTCGAATCTGAGATGCATATGGCCGTGTGGGGCGTCGTCGTCGCCATAGACCTGCATTGGCCGCAACCTGGTGATGCCCTTGCTGTTGGAGGGCACCAGGATCATCGAATGCCGGCGATGCTGCGGCTCCTTGTCCGATCCGGTCCTGACCATGACGATATAGATGGCGCAGCGCGGATCGCCGGCGCCCGAGGCCCACCATTTTTCGCCGTTCAGCACATAATCGCCGCCCTGCCGCTCGCAGCGCATCGAAATATTCGTCGCATCCGAGGAGGCGACGTCCGGCTCGGTCATCAGATAGGCGGAGCGTATCCGGCCCTCGAGCAGCGGCTCCAGCCAGTCCCGCTTGTGCGCGTCCGATCCGTAGCGCTCCAGCACCTCCATGTTGCCGGTGTCGGGCGCCGAGCAGTTGAAGGTCTCGGCGCCGAGATGCGCCTTGCCCATCTCCTCCGCCAGATAGGCGTATTCGACGGTGGAAAGGCCGTAGCCACGCTTGGAATCGGTCAGCCAGAAGTTCCACAGCCCGCGCTCCCGCGCCGTCTTCTTCAATCCTTCCAGGATCTCCGCCTGCCTGGCCGTATAGGCCCAGCGGTCGCCATTCTTGCCGATTTCGGCGAGAAACGCCTCGCCGAGCGGCGCGATCTCGTCGCGCACCATCGCCGCCACCCGCTGATGGATTGGCTTCAGCCGCTCGGTCATGCCGAGATTCATATCCGCCATCGCTTCCAGCCTTTCCGAAGATAAATCTTTACCCGTGGCAAGGATGACCGTACTTCGGCTAGCCTTGTCAACGTGAGTCCTTGGGCGGGTCCCGGCCGGGCGGAATGCAGAGGAATGCGATGAGCTATCTGGACAAGCTGTTCTCGGTCACCGGCAAGACCGCGCTGGTGACGGGTGCGGCGACCGGTATCGGCCGCATGGTGGCGACCGGGCTGGTGCGTGCCGGCGCTCATGTGATGATCGCCTCGCGCAAGGGCGAGGATTGCGCAAAAGTCGCCAACGAATTGAACGCGCTCGGCGGCTCCGGCCATGCCGAGGGCTTTGCCGGCGACGTGTCCAGCGAAGCCGGCATCGCGGCACTTGTAGCCGAGGTCAAAGCGCGCACGGAGCGCCTGCACATCCTGATCAACAATGCCGGCATTTCCTGGGGCGCGCCGCTGCAGGAGTTCCCTTACCACGCCTGGGCCAAGGTATTCGGCGTCAACGTCACCGCCGTCTTCCACCTGACCAGGGAGCTCCTGCCGCTGCTCGACGCCGCCGCGGGAGACGACGATCCGGCCCGCGTGATCAATCTGGGCTCGGTGATGGGCACCCAGCCGCTGGCCGACGACGCCTATTCCTACGCTGCTTCCAAGGCGGCGGTGCATCATTTGACACGCACGCTGGCGATCGAGTTCGCCGCTCGCCGCATCACCGTCAACGCCTTTGCCCCGGGTCCTTTCCAGAGCCGGATGACGGCGTTTGCCACCGCCACCAAGGAGCAGGCGAAACATGTCGGTAACCATGTTCCGCTCGGCCGCATCGGCGTGGCGGATGACATTGCCGGCGCAACGCTTTATTTGTGCAGCCGCGCCGGCAGCTATGTCACCGGCGCCATCCTGCCGATCGACGGCGGCCAGTCGGTGCAGCATGGGATGACTTTGTTCAAGGAATAAGGCGCCCGATTCAAGGAATCGGGCGGGGTTCAAGGAATAGGGCGCCCGGTTCAAGGAATGCAATCCGGGCGGGGGTGCGGAGGACATCAGCGTGGAACCGATCAGTCTCGATACGCTTCTGGCAAGCGTCGGCAAGGAGGTCGGCGTCTCGCCCTGGCGAACGGTGACGCAGCGCATGATCGATCAGTTCGCCGATGCGACCGACGACCACCAGTTCATCCATTGCGATCCGCAGCGCGCCGAGCGCGAGACGCCGTTCGGCGGCACCATCGCGCACGGTTTCCTGTCGCTGTCGCTTTTGTCGGCGATGACCTTCGAGACCATGCCGCCGCTGGAAAACACCAAGATGGGTGTCAACCACGGCTTCGATACGCTGCGTTTCCTGGCGCCAGTGAAGACCGGCTCGCGCATCCGCACCCGTTTCGTGCTGGCGGACGTCAAGGTGAGGCCGTCCGGCTGGGTACAGACGGCGCATGACGTGACCATCGAGATCGAAGGATCGAAGAAGCCGGCGCTGACCGCGCGCTGGCTGACCCTGACGCTGATCGAGCGCCAGCCCGAGACCGCATGAGCGGCGACGCTAATGCCTTAGACAAGTCGTCGCTGGCGATCGACAAGTCGTCGCTCGCGATCGACCAAGCAGCGCTTGCGCCTTACCTCGAAGCGCATATCCCAGGCTTTGCTGGATTATCCTCGATCGAGAAGTTCAAGTCCGGACAATCCAATCCGACTTATCTGCTCACCGCCAAAAGCGGTCGCTATGTGCTGCGCGCCAAGCCCCCGGGGCAGCTGTTGAAATCCGCTCATCAGGTCGACCGCGAGTTCCGGGTGATGCAGGCGCTTGCCGGAACCGCTGTGCCGGTGCCGCGCATGTTCCATCTCTCCGGCGAGGAGTCCCCGGTCGGCCGCATGTTCTATGTCATGGAGTATCTCGACGGCCGCATCTTCTGGGATCCGTCCTTGCCGGATGCCTCGGGCAATGACGAGCGCGCCGCGATCTACGATGCCATGAATGCCACGCTTGCCGCCCTGCACGATGTCGATGTGCACGCAGTCGGCCTTGGCGATTTCGGCAAGCCCGGCAGCTATTTCGAGCGCCAGCTCGCCCGCTGGACCAGCCAGTACCGTGCTTCGGAAACCGAAACCATCGCCGACATGGATCGGCTGATTGCTTGGCTCGAAACGCATATGCCGGCCGATGACGGCCGCGTCTCCCTGGTTCATGGCGACTACCGGCTGGACAACATGATGTTCGCGTCGGACGCGCCGAAAGTCATCGCGGTGCTCGACTGGGAGTTGTCGACACTCGGCCACCCCTTCGCCGACCTCGCCTATCAATGCATGCAATGGCGTCTGCCGCATGCCTCAGGCTTTCGCGGCCTCGGCGGTGTCGATCGCGCTGCCGCCGGCCTGCCTTCCGAGCAGGCTTATGTCGCCGCTTACTGCCGCAGGCGCGGCATCGAGGCGATCGACAACTGGACCTTCTTTCTGGCCTTCGCCTTCTTCCGGCTGGCGGCAATCTGCCAGGGCGTCTATCGCCGCGCGCTGGACGGCAACGCCTCCAATCCGGAAAAGGCAAAGACCTACGGCCAAGCGGTACAACTGCTCGCCGCGCTCGCGGTGGAGCTGATCGACAAGAACAGCTGAAGACGGGAGATCTGAGCGATGGGCCGTTTCGATGGGATGACGGTGCTGATCACCGGTGCGACCGGCGGTCTCGGCAGCGGCGCGGCAAAGGCCTTCGCCGCCGAAGGCGCGCGGTTGGTGCTCTCCGATCTCGACGAGAATGCGCTGAGCGCTTTCGCCTCGACGCTTGACGCCGAGACGGCGGTGCTTGCCGGCAACATTGCCGAGGAGAAACTCTCCGAGGATCTGGTGCAGCTCGCCGCGGAAAAATTCGGCCGGCTCGACATCGCCGTCAACAATGCCGGCGTCGTGCACAGCTTCGTACGCCTGCCGCAGGTGACCTCGGAAGAGGCGCGCCGCGTGGTGGAGGTCGACCTGCTCGGCGTCTTCTATGCCATGAAGCACCAGATCCCGCGGATGGAACGGCAGTTCAGGGAAAGCGGCAAGGGCGGCGTCATCGTCAACATCGCCTCGGTCGCCGGCCTCTCGGGCGCACCGAAGCTTTCGGTCTATGCCGCCGCGAAGCACGGCGTCGTCGGGCTGACACGCTCGGCGGCCGTGGAATATGCCAGCAAAGGGATACGCATCAACGCTGTCTGCCCGGCGCATACACGCACGGCGATGGTCGACGGCTTCGTCCGTTTCACCGGCGCACCCGAAGCCGAAGCGCTTGCCGAGCTCACCCGCGGCGTGCCGATGAAGCGTGTCGGCGAGGTCGACGAGATCACGACCGGCGTCCTGTTCCTCGCCGATCCCGCCAATTCCTTCATGACCGGCCACACGCTGGCGCTCGACGGCGGCATCGGTGCCATTTGAGCAACTCAGGAAAAGAGCTGCGTTAAAACAGAGAGTTGGAGCGAACGTAGCGGAACCGGATCGCTCTCTTGCCCGTTTCCGTACAGCGTATATAATTTCGTCAGGCAACCAACGATAAAAGGCAGGCGGACATTGGCGCTGAGCGTTCAGAAACGCCGCGAAAAACAGAAGGCAGAGCTTCGCTCGGAACTGGTCGCCGCAGCTCACAAGCTGGTGCAGGAGGAGGGCTATGAGGGCCTGACCATCCGCAAGCTTGCCAAGCGCGTCGGCTATGCGCCGATGTCGGTTTATTCCTATTTCGCCGACAAGCAGGACATCCTGTTCGCACTTGCCGAGGACGCCTTCGAAACGCTGGCGCGGCGCATCGAGGAGCACCCCGCCGACGACCCGATCGAGGCGCTGCAGGCAGTGATGACCGAATACGCTGCTTTCGGCCTTGGCAATCCCAACGAATACCGCACCGTCTTCATGACCGAGAAGACCAAGCTGCCGGAGGGGCGAAGCTACGAGGACATGGAAGAGGGCAATCCGGCCATGAAAGTGCTGATCAAACGCGTCGAGGCCTGTGTTGACGCCGGCAAGCTCAAGGGCGACCCGCGCGCCATCGCCACTATGCTGTGGACGGTCGGCCACGGCACGATCTCGCTCTTGATCACTTTTCCCTTCTACCCGTTCGGCGACGCGCAGGCCTATGTGAAGCGCATGTGCGATTTCACGCTGGCGGGACTGTCGGTGCGCGACGTTCCTCCCCTCACCGAGACACCGATCGACTGCTGATCCCTTTCGCCGGCATTGTGTCGTCGGTCGCTTGATGTGCGCGGGCGAATTCCTACGTTCAAAAAAAGTTGTCGTACACGTACAAATTTGTTCTTGAATTTCGCCTCCATTAACCGTATCTGTACATTGCATCGTACATGTACGAACAAGATTGACAGGAGACGGAAATGAAGAAGACCATCCTTGCTCTCGCCACCGTGCTGGCTTTCTCGGGCGCTGCTTTTGCCGGTGCGAAGCAGCCGGTCAAGCATGCCCCGGCTGCCTGCACCCAGACCAATGTGGTTCTTGATTGCACCGCGACCGGCTCGGTCGAAAAGGCTGACACCGCAAAGGCCCAGACCAAGAGCCCACGGCTTGGCATCGACGTCAGCCCGTGGTTCGTGCCCGGCCTCTAAATTAAGTGCTATCGGCAACACCTCGAACGAAAAGGGCGGCACTTGGCCGCCCTTTTTTCTGCGGGCCATGAGCGATCCACCCAAGCCTATTTCTTACGCGACTTCATTCCCGGCACGGTTTTGGCCTTGCCGGGCTTTGCCGGTCCGCCGGAAATGGATGTTCCGGTGATCGACACCGGATCGCTGGCCGGGAATGTGTCCTCGAGACCCTCCTCGAGTTCTTCTTCCTCAACCTCGTGACGCCTTTCATGCTCCAGCGAGCGGACGGCGGGCGTCTTTTTGGGCGATTTCGGCGCGGTCTTGGATGGCATCGGCAATCTCCCTTGCTAAAGCAGCTCCGGGAAAGGTGCGGAGCGGTTTTCCGTCCGGAAATGCGTCACAACAAACGCTTGGAGCGGGTCAGCGTTCTGAGAAGCCGAACCGCTCCAGCCGCGGAAACGGCGCGGACCGGCGATAATTCCTTCGAACCGACCGCTACAAAGCTCAGTTCGCCGCGTCGCTCGCCGCTTCCGATAGCAGAGTAAAGACATAGTCCGAGAAGGAACGCCAGCACTCCACCCGGAAGCAATCCGCGGCTGTGCGCAACAGCACGATCTCGGATTTGCCCAGAATGGTGCGCGAGGCCGCTCCGACCGGAAATGCGTCGAGCGACAGGTCCTGCGGACAGCCGGCATTGACCGTCACGGCTGCTGCTGGCCCGGTGACCGAGATGGCGACATTGCGGTGCGAGATGCCGACTGCCGAATGCAGCACTGTCACCTTGGCGCAGTCGGCGAGCGGATCTTTACCCGCCTCGTCGATGATCATCCATTCGTCCGGTCCGAGCCACAGCGCCGTGCGCCCGTCCTTCGTGGCCGAGGTCTTCGGCTTGGCCGGCAGCGTTACGCCTAGCGCCTTGGAAAGCGCTGCGAGCGAAGCCTGCGGCGCGCGCAGCGAAACGCGCTCGGCCGGAGGCAGCATCTCGACTTTCACACCTGGCGCCGACAGCGTGCGGCCAGCCAGTGCGGGACGCCGCTCGACGGAAGCGGAGGCGACGGCGGCTTTTGTCTTGGCGGCGGCCTTAGCCATTGAGGCGCTCTCCCTTCTCGTCGACGAACACCATGCCGGTGACCTCCACCTCGATCGTGCCGTTCGGCATCGGCACATAGAGCGTCTGGCCCATGCGGTCGCGGCCGCCGGCGACAAGCGCCAGCGCGATCGAGCGGCCGCAATTCTCCGACCAATAGCTGGAGGTGACGTGACCGATCATCTTCATCGGGATCGCCTGCTTCGGATCGTCGACGATCTGCGCGCCCTCTTCCAGCACCACCTTCGGATCCTTGGTCTTCAAGCCCACGAGCTGCTTGCGGCCCTTGGCCACAAGGTCTGGCCGGGTCAGGCCACGGATGCCGACAAAGTCGGTCTTCTTCTTGCCGACCGCCCAGTCGAGCCCGGCATCGTTCGGCGTCACCGTGCCGTCGGTGTCCTGGCCGACGATGATGTAGCCCTTCTCGGCGCGCAGCACGTGCATCGACTCGGTGCCGTAGGCGGTCGCGCCATGCTTCTGGCCTTCGGCCCACAGCGCTTCCCAGACAGCCTCGCCATAGTCGGCCGGCACATTGACCTCGAAGCCACGCTCACCGGTGAAGGACATGCGGAACAGCCTTGTCGGCACGCCGCAGATCTTGCCTTCGCGCACCGACATATGCGGCATCCCCTCATCCGACATGTCGATGCCTTCGACCAGCGGCGCGATGATCTCGCGCGACTTCGGTCCCTGGACGGCGATGACCGCCCACTGCTCGGTGATCGAAGTCAGCCAGACATTGAGATGCGGGAATTCGGTCTGGAGGTAATCCTCCATGTGGTTCATGACGCGCGGCGCGCCGCCGGTCGTCGTCGTCACATGGAAGCGATCGGGCGCCAGTCTGCCAACGACGCCGTCGTCATAGATGAAGCCATCCTCGCGCAGCATGATGCCATAGCGGCAGCGGCCGGTTTCCAGCTTCTCCCATGGATTGGTGTAGAGCAATTCCATGAACTTCGCCGCGTCCGGCCCGACCACCTCGATCTTGCCGAGCGTCGAGGCGTCGAACAGGCCGCCCACTTTTCGCACCGTCACGCATTCGCGGTCGACGGCGGCATGCATGTCCTCGCCGGCCTTGGGGAAATACCAGGCGCGCTTCCAGTGGCCGACATCCTCGAACACAGCACCTTGCGAAGCCGCCCAGCCATGTGTTGCCGTGCGCCGGGTCGGATCGAACAGGGCGCCGCGCGCATGCCCGACGATCGAGCCGAAGGTCACCGGCGTATAGGGCGCGCGGAAGGTGGTGAGGCCGACCTGCGGGATCGGCTTGCCGAGCGTCTCGGCGGCGATCGCCAGGCCGTGCATGTTCGAGGTCTTGCCCTGGTCGGTCGCCATGCCGTTGGTGGTGAAGCGCTTGACATGCTCGATCGAGTGCATGCCTTCATGCACCGCCTGGCGGATGTCCTTGGCGGTGACGTCGTTCTGGAAATCGACGAAAGCCTTGACCCTTGTGTCCGGCCCGGCGCCGGGCGCCGCGCCCAGCATGCCGCGCGACCAGCCTTCGCCGGCATCGACCTTCGGCTTCGCGCCCTTGCCCGTCTTGACACTGGAATCCTTGCCGCCGGCCTCCTGCGCCGCCTTGGCGCCGGCCGCATAAGCCTCTTCGACCGAAGCGGCCAGTCCGTCTGTGCCGTTGCAGGCCCCGACCGAGACGCAGTCCTGCGCATAGGTCCCCGGCACAAAGCGCTTGGTCTCGTCGTTGAAGGCGACCTTGCCGCGCGACTGCGAGAACAGATGCACCGACGGCGTCCAGCCGGCCGACATCAGGATGGCGTCAACCGGGATGGTCCGTTCGCCGCCGCCATTCTTTGGCTGCACGGTCATCGAGGACACGCGCAGCTTGCCGCCGGCGCTGACCACCGCGCGGCCGAAATTGATCTCGATGCCGAGGCCCCTCGCCTCGTCGATCACCGGTCCCGACGGGTTGTCGCGCAGGTCGACGATGGCCGCGATGTTGACGCCGGCCTTCTTGAGGTCGATCGCGGCGGCATAGGCGGAATCGTTGGCCGTGTAGACGCCGACATTCCTGCCGACCGCCACGCCATAGTGGTTGAGATAGGTACGCGCCGCCGAAGCCAGCATCACGCCGGGACGGTCGTTGTTGGCGAACACCATGTGCCGTTCGATGGCGCCGGTCGCGATGACGACGCGATTGGCGCGGATCTGCCACAGGCGTTCGCGCGCCAATTCGCGGCCCGGGCTCTTGAGATGGTCGCTGACCCGCTCGACCAGGCCGACGAAATTCTGCGCGTAATAGCCAAAGGCGGTCGTGCGCGAGAGTACGCGCACATTGTCCATCGCCTTCAGCCTGGCGATCGCCGCCTGCGCCCAGGCATAGCCGGTCTCGCCGTCGATCCTGGCGCCGCTTTCGAAGCGCAGGCTGCCGCCGAATTCGGCCTGCTCGTCGGCGAGGATCACCCGCGCGCCCGTTTCGGCTGCGGCAAGTGCGGCCGCGATGCCGGCAGCGCCGCCGCCCAGCACCAGCACCTCGCAATGGGCGTAGCGCGCGGCATAGTGATCCGGATCCGGCCTGTCGGGAGAAACGCCAAGACCGGCCGCTGCGCGGATCTTCGGCTCGTAAAGGTTCTTCCAGGCTGACTTCGGCCACATGAAGGTCTTGTAGTAGAAGCCGGCCGAGAACAGCGGCGAGGCGATGTCGTTGACCGCGCCGACGTCGAAGGCGAGCGACGGCCAGCGGTTCTGCGAATTGGCGGTCAGCCCGTCATAAAGCTCCTGGACCGTGGCCCGCACATTGGGCGTCTTGCGCGCATCGTCGCGCACGACCTGCACCAGCGCGTTAGGCTCCTCCGCGCCGGCCGACAGGAAGCCGCGCGGGCGGTGATATTTGAACGAGCGGCCGACCAGATGCACGCCGTTGGCGAGCAGCGCCGAGGCGAGCGTATCGCCTTCGATGCCGGTATAGGACTTGTCGTCGAAGCTGAAGGAGGCTGTCTTCGCCTGGCTGAGGCGACCGGCGCCGGAAATGCGGAACGCGGCGTTCATTTCGAGGCTCCAGGCAACTTCGCGGGCTTCGGCTCGCCGGCCTTGTAGGTCATGACGAACTTGTCGGTGACGGTGTCGCGAACCGCGTTGAAGAAGCGCGCGCAGCCATGGATATGCCGCCAGCGCTCATAGATGACGCCCTTCGGGTTCGCGCGGATGAAGAAGAATTTCTCGAAATCGTCGTCGCTCTCGCCGGCCATGTTGGCCGAGCGCGCGATATGCGCCTCGCCGGCATTGCGGAACTCGAGTTCCGGGCGCTCTTCCTCGCAATAGGGGCAGCGGATGAGAAGCATCTGGGTGATCCTAAAACTTGCCGTGACCGACGCGCGCGCCGGCCGGTTGATAGCAGAGCGGCTGGAGGGTCATTTGGCCCATCGTCAGTGCGCCACCGCCGCCGCGGCCGCTTCGTCGATGAGACGGCCGGTGCGGAAGCGCTCGAGCGTGAAGGGCGCGTTGATCGGATGCGGGTCGTCCTTCGCGATCGTGTGCGCGAAGACATTGCCGGAGCCGGGCGTCGCCTTGAAGCCGCCCGTGCCCCAACCGCAATTGACGTAGAGGCCCTTGACCGGCGTCTTCGCCAGGATCGGCGAGCGGTCGGGCGTCACGTCGACGATGCCGCCCCACGAGCGCAGCATCTTCATGCGGGTGAAGATCGGGAACATCTCGCAGATGGCATCGAGCGTATGCTGCAATATGTGCAGGCCGCCAGTCTGCGAATAGGACACATACTGGTCGGTGCCGGCGCCGATGACGAGCTCGCCCTTGTCCGACTGCGAAATATAGGCGTGCACGGTGTTCGACATAACCACGCAGGGCACGACCGGCTTGACCGGTTCCGACACCAGCGCCTGCAGCGGATAGCTTTCGAGCGGCATGCGCACGCCGGCCATGTTCATGATCACCGAGGAATGGCCGGCCGCGACCACGCCGACCTTCTTGGCGCCGATGAAGCCGCGTGTCGTCTCCACGCCGCTGACCGCGCCATTGGCCGCGCGCTTGATGCCGGTGACCTCGCAATTCTGGATGATGTGCACGCCACGCGCCGAGGCGCCGCGCGCATAACCCCAGGCGACCGCGTCGTGGCGCGCCGTGCCGCCGCGCCGCTGCAATGCCGCACCCATCACCGGATAGCGCGCTTCCCTGGAAATGTTGAGCGGCGGGCAGAATTCCTTCGCCTGCTCCGGCGTCAGCCATTCATTGTCGATGCCGTTGAGGCGGTTGGCATGGACATGGCGCTTCAGCACCTGGACGTCATGCACATTGTGGGCGAGCATCATGACGCCGCGCGCCGAATACATGACGTTGTAGTTGAGCTCCTGGCTCAGCCCGTCCCAGAGCTTCAGCGCATGGTCGTAGATGCCGGCGCTTTCGTCATAGAGGTAGTTGGAGCGGATGATGGTGGTGTTGCGGCCGGTGTTGCCGCCGCCGAGCCAACCCTTTTCCAGCACCGCGATGTTGGTGATGCCGTGCTCGCTCGCCAGGTAATAGGCCGTCGCCAGGCCATGCCCGCCGGCGCCGACGATGATGACGTCGTATTCCTTCTTCGGCTCGGGCGATGTCCACTGCTCTTCCCAGCCCTTGTGGCCGCGCATCGCCTCTCGGGCAATGGCGAATACCGAGTATTTCTTCACGTTCCAGCCTCGCGCCAATAGCTTTCGCGGATTTGCGGCCGGGCATCGCTACCCCGGCTTGCGAGGTGTATCACTAGCGAAACCGCGCTGCCATCCTTGCGCTGTTTGCGACGGCGCTTGCCGTTTTGCGCCGCAGTCAAAACGAGGCATCCGGTCTGGCTTCGGTGGCCGTCTTCGGCGACACTCCTGTCGCGTGACGCTAGAGGACAATGATGGGTAACGCCTGGTGGAATCTGACCCTGCGCTTTCTGCTCGAGCTTTCCGCGTTGCTTGGCCTCGGCATGGCCGGCTGGAGCTACCCGGCCGGGTACGGGCGCTGGGTCCTCGCAATCGCCTTGCCGCTCGCTGCGGCTGTGTCATGGGGCACCTTCGCCGTGCCCAATGATCCGAGCCGATCGGGCCGGGCTCCGGTGCCTGTGCCGGGGGCCGTCAGGCTGGTGCTGGAACTTGTAGTACTGTTTGGCGGTGCCGCTGGATTCTATCTGGCCGGCCATGCGGCCGCGGGCATTGTCATGGCGCTGCTGATTGCCCTCAGCTACGCCTTCTCATGGGACCGCCTGGGTTGGCTGTTGCGGCAGTAGACCGACCGCGGTCTTTGCGGGTTTCGGGTGGCCGCGGCCATCCTCATTTGCGACCTCGCTTCCCATCGCCGGCGAGCCCGGCACAAGGGAAGGATGACGAAAATGTTCGCACTCACAGATAAAGTCGCCATCGTCACCGGCGCCAGTTCCGGCATCGGCCGCGCCACAGCCAGGCTGTTCGCCGAGCAGGGCGCCATCCTCGTCGTCGCGGCGCGCCGTCAAGCCGAACTCGACGCGCTGGTCGACGAAATAGAAGCGGCCGGCGGCACGGCGGCTGCACTTGCCGGCGATGTCAGGGACGAGGCCTATGCGAAGGCGCTCGTCGAACTCGCCGTCGCCAGATTTGGCGGCCTCGACATCGCCTTCAACAATGCCGGCGCGGTCGGCGTGATGGGGCCGGTGCCCGACATGGCGCCGGCAACCTGGCACGAGACGATGGACACCAACCTGACCAGCGCCTACCTCGCCGCCAGGCACCAGATACCGGCCATGCTGGAACGCGGCGGCGGCTCGCTGATCTTCACCTCGAGCTTCGTCGGCTACACCGCCGGCATGCCGGGCATGGCTGCCTATGCAGCCGCCAAGGCCGGCCTGATCGGGCTGACGCAGGTGCTGGCCGCCGAGTACGGCCCGAGGGGGCTGCGCGTCAACGCCCTGTTGCCCGGCGGCACCGACACGCCGGGCGCCACGACCACCACGCCCGAGGCCCGCGCCTTCGTTGAAGGCATTCATGCCCTGAAGCGCATGGCGCGGCCGGAAGAGATCGCCCGCTCGGCGCTCTATCTGGCCTCTGAGGCCTCGAGCTTCACCACCGGCACGGCGCTGTTCGCCGATGGCGGCGTCTCGATCAACCGGACGTGATGCGTTCGGCGGGCGGCAAACATGCTCACCCGCTGAAATGTCGTTCGGCGGCCTTGCATTCCGGTCGGATTTGACGATCTTGGTTGCCCGTCGAAATCGGACCGGAACGATGCTGCTGATCAGAACCTATGTTGCCCAGAGCGCCATCGAGGGTGTCGGCGTCTTCGCCGCCGACCCTGTCCGGAAAGGCGCTTCGATCTGGCGCCTCGATCCCGACTTCGACCGGCTGATCCCGATGGAAAAATATGAAGCCGCAGGCCTGCATCTGAGGGAACTGCTCGACCGCTATGCCTATCCGAGCCCGGACAAGCCCGGCTTCATGGTCTATGAGGTCGACAATGGCCGCTTCATGAACCACTCCGAGCGGCCGAATACGGATTTCTCGCAATATGGCGGCGCTACCGCTACCCGCGACATAGCCGCCGGCGAGGAAATCACTTGCGACTACGGCGAGTTTTTCGAGGATTTCGCCCGCTTGCATCTGACGACCGCGTAGTGCTTTGGTGAAGAGATTGCGGCTATTCGATTTTTGATCGCGGTTTCCGCAATCGACGGTGGACATCCCAAGCTGATTCTGCTATCAGCCGCCACAATTCGCGGTGCAGCTCGCCGCGAAGGCATGTCAGCTATTGCTGTTTGCCTACGATTTCAAACCCGAAGACAGGATTGCCCGTGCAGGTACTCGTCCGCGACAACAACGTTGATCAGGCGCTTCGCGCGCTGAAGAAGAAGATGCAGCGCGAAGGTATTTTCCGCGAAATGAAGATGCGCGGTCACTACGAGAAGCCGTCCGAGAAGCGTGCCCGCGAGAAGGCGGAAGCCGTGCGCCGCGCCCGCAAGCTGGCCCGCAAGCGCGCCCAGCGCGAAGGCCTTCTGCCGATGACCCCGCGCCCGGCTCCGGCTGGTGCTGCCGGAGCATCGCGCTCGCCGCGCTCATAACGCCTATTTTTCGTCCTTTTCGAAGGATACCGAGGGTGGTGCGATGCGGAATCGCCGCCACCCTTTTGTTTATGCATAGAAGCCGGTTCGGAGAGGGAACGGACTGACGGCGCTGCGGCAGTGAGGACAAAGATGAACGCAATTTCCGTGGAGCGCAGAACCGCTTTTCGCGGCTTCGCCCTGACGGCGGCCCTGCTTTCGGGTCTGACGCTTGCAGCATGCCAGACGGCCCCGACGGGTGAGTTCAACTCGATCGACAAGGCGCAAGGGTCGAGCGGGAATATCTCCTCGCTTTCGGCGGTCATCCAGCGCAATCCGCAGGATCCCGAGGGCTACAACGTGCGCGGCTCGGCCTATGGCCGCGGCGGCCAGTACCAGGCGGCGCTCAAGGATTTCAACCAGGCCATCCAGCTCAACCCGAACTTCTACCAGGCCTATTCGAACCGCGCGCTCATCCAGCGCTTCCTGGGCAATCAGGAAGCCGCGCTCGCCGACTACAACCGGTCGATCCAGATCAACGCCAACTACGACGCAGCCTATATCGGCCGCGGCAATCTCTACCGCAAGGCGGGCCGCACCCAGGATGCCTTCAACGACTTCCAGAAGGCGATCCAGCTCGACACCACGGACGCTCGCGCCTACCACAATCGCGGCCTGATCTATCAGAGCCAGGGTCAGCACAAATTCGCCATCGAGGATTTCTCGACCGCGATCTCGCTGGCGCCGGACGCCGCCGAGCCCTACAACGGTCGCGGCCTCTCCTATCTGGCGACAGGCGACGAGGACAACGCCTTCAGCGACTTCAACATGGCCATCAAGCTCGACGGCAAGAATGCCGAGGCCTGGGCCAACCAGGCGCTGATCTACGAAAAGCGCGGCGACAAGGTGCGGGCGGCCAAGTCTTACCGCGAGGCTGTCCACCTCGACCCGAACTACCAGCCGGCCAAGGACGGCCTGTCGCGCACCGGCGGCAACGCCAGCTGATTGCGAGCCGGCGTTTCACGACGCCGGCCTCGATATCGTTCCACTTGCCGCGCCGGCGCAGGCAAATCGCAACCATTACGTGTCAAGGTAGCGGGTGAGGCCGGCAGGGGCTGGTCATCCGCAACACCGGTCGGCATCCCGATGGATGAGAACGAGAAGAACATCCGGGAGCAGATCGCCTGGCTGGAAAAAGCCTCTCCGGACGATTGGCACCGGGCCGTGCTCGACTTCAACTGGGATTGGGACATCGACCCGCTGTTGTGGATCGCGCGCCAGTCGCAATGCGACAAGGCCACGGCATTGACCATGTTCTGGATGGGACAGCCGGCCTACCACCTTATCCTGGCCGTGGAGAACGGCGGATCGGACGACAGCCAGGATCCGACCTGGGGCATGCTGAAATTCATCGCGCAGCGCATCAACGAAAAAGGCTATGTCCGTTCGAAGATCGCCTACGACGTGGATGACAACACGCGCGACGATTTCGACGAACTCGCCGAAAATGCAAGGCGGTTGGCCAATCCGCCGCTGAAGCCGCATCCGGACATGAAGCGCGCCCTGCGTGGACGGCGGATCGTCAACGACATCGACTTCTACCAGCGATATCCCAGGGACTTCCACGGCACCGTGCTGATCGAGCTGCCGGACCAGGGCGATCCGGACAACAGCGGTCCTTTGAGCAAGGCCCTGTCGGCATTTGGACGCCTGTGGCGCCACTGATCGCTCGAACGCCGCAAGCCATTGTCATTCCACATTAACCGTCGGGGTCGATGCGTTACCCTTTGCCATGTTCGCGCCAAGTTTTCGGCGGAACGCTCAATGCACCTCGACCGTTTCAAGCCGGGGCCAAGTTTTCGCAAAAGGACCTTTCCAATGATCAAGACACTTGCCTGTGCCGCTGCCGCCGTTGCCGCCACGGTCCTCGCTTCTCCGGTCAGCGCCGGCACGGTCCAGCTCGGCACGCTCGATTGCACCATCGACGGCGGCGTCGGCTACGTCATCACGTCGAACAAGGGCGTCTCCTGCACCTTCCGCCCGTTTCACCACGGGCCGGACGAGCGGTATACCGGCATGATCTCCAAGCTCGGCGTCGATCTCGGCCAGACGCATCAGGGCCAGCTCGTCTGGGCAGTGCTTGCCGCAACCCGTCATCACGAGGCGGGCGACCTCGCCGGCAGCTATTACGGCGTCAATGCCGAGGCGAGCGTGGTAACCGGCGGCGGCGCCAATCTCCTGGTTGGCGGCCTGAACGGCGCCTTCATGCTGGAGCCGCTCAGCGTCCAGGCGCAGACCGGCGTCAACCTGGCCGTCGCGGTGGCGTCGCTGGATCTGGTCCACTCCTACAAGTAAGGCACGGCCAGATCCGCTCCCTATACGCGCGGCCCGGAACAGGACATTGTAACCGTTCCGGGCCGCATTCTTTTGGGGGAGCACTATGTCGAGGATCATCGCCGCAGCCGCCATCGCGATCGCGGCTCTGGCAGGAGTGGCTCGAGCGGAGACCGGTGGTGTCGAGCTAGGTGTGCTGGATTGCGCCATCGGCGGCGGCACCGGTTTCGTCTTCGGCTCCAGCAAGGATCTAAGCTGCACCTTCACGCCCGCCGACAAGACCTTCGCGCCGGAAGCCTATTTCGGCGCCGTCAACAAATACGGCCTCGACATCGGCACCACCACCCAGAGCGTGATGCGCTGGCTGGTGCTGACGCCCATGAACAACATCTATGCCCCAGGCGCGCTTGCCGGAGACTATGTCGGCGCCAGCGCCGAAGTGACCGCCGCGGTCGGCGCCGGCGCCAACCTGCTGGTCGGCGGCACCGGCAACGCCTTCACCCTGCAGCCGCTCAGCGTGCAGACCCAGACCGGTCTCAACATCGCCATCGGCGTCAGCCAGTTCCAGCTGCGAAGCAGCGCAAATTGACTTTTCCACCAGGACCGATCGGCCATGCCCGCCGCGAACACGAAAAAGCCTCTTGAGCTCAACCGCGCTTGAGGTTCTACAAGCCCTGCCGAACTGGATCTGGCGCCCATTCGCAATGCGGATGAGGCTGCGAATCGCAAGCAGGAGATCGACGTGACGGCAACAAGTGGCGACAAGACGGGCGGCAACAATGTGGCACCGAATAAGGTAGATTGGCGGGCGCTGTGGGCCAGCGGCGACCTGGCGCGGTTCTGCTTCATCAGCCTCGGCATCTTGCTCCACGCCACCAACGAAACGATGATCGCAACCGTCATGCCGGCGATGGTCGGCGACCTTGCCGGCGTCCAGTTCGTCGGCTGGTCGCTGGCCGTCTACGAACTCGGCGCCATCGTCGCGGGTGCCGCCGCCGGCCGGCTGGTCAGCTACGTCGCGCTGCGCACCAACATGATGGCGGCTGCCCTGCTTTACGCCGTGGGGGCGCTGGTCTGCGCCACGGCGCCCTCGATGCCGGTCTTCCTGACCGGCCGGCTGATCGAAGGCCTGGGTGGCGGCGCGTTGGTGTCGCTCGCTTTCGTTTCCGTCGAGCGGCTGTTCCCGCGCAACATCTGGCCGCAGCTTTTCGGCATCATGTCGGCGATCTGGGGCGTCGCAGCCTTCAGCGGCCCGATGCTCGGCGCGATCATGGTCGACTTTTTGTCCTGGCGCTGGGCCTTCGGCGTCTTCACGCTTGGCGGCGCGGCAGTGGCTCTGGCAAGCTTTGCTGTGCTCAGCACGCCACAAGCGAAGCGACCGCAGGTCAGCGCCGGCACGGCGCCGTCCTTTCCCTTCGTCGCGCTGGGCTGCCTTGCAGTCAGCATCGTGCTGATCGCCGCGGCCGGCGTCGACATCGCCCTGCTGCGCTCGTCGCTGTTCATACTGCTCGGCCTTGCCGGTCTTGCGCTGTTCTTCCGCGTCGATGCGCTGAAGCCGCGCTCGCGCTTGTTTCCCTCGCAACTCTTCTCCTGGAACTCACCGCTCGGCAGCGGCATGATCATGGTTGCCGCCCTTTCCGTGGCGACCTGCACCTTCGCCATTTACGGGCCGTTGCTGCTCACCACACTGCACGATATCCCGATCCTGACGACGGGCTACATCATCGCTGCCGAATCGATCGCCTGGTCGATTCTGTCGATAGCCGTCGCCAATGCGCCGCTGGAACGTGAAAGACTGATCATCGTCATCGGTGCGCTGATGATCACCGCCGGCCTTGCCGGCTTCGCCTATGCAATTCCAACCGGTTCGATACCGCTGATCCTGCTCTGCGCTCTGTTGCAGGGCGGCGGCTTCGGCGTTTCCTGGCCGTTCCTGACCCGCGTCATCGTCGCCTCGGCCAGCGACGGCGAGCAGACCATCGCCTCGGCGGCGGTGCCGACCATGCAGCGCATTGGTTATGCGGTGGGCGCAGCACTTGCCGGCATCATCGCCAATGCCTGCGGCTTCTCGGAAGGGCTGACCCGCGAAGCTGCGGCCAATGTCGCCGGCTGGCTGTTCCTGGCTTTCGTGCCGCTTGGAATTGTTGGATGCCTGGCGGCGCTCAGAATCGCGCTGCCGCCCACACGGCCACAGGAAGCTGCCAGTTAAACGACGATCGACTGCAGCCGCTCCACGATGAGCGCGGCGAGCCGCGCCGCCACCTCGTCCTTGCCCATTTCCGGCCATTCCTCGACGCCGGTCCTGGAGACGATGCGCACCTTGTTGCGGTCGCCGCCCATCACACCGGTCGGACCAATGCCGCTTTCGTGCGAAACGTCGTTGGCAACGATGAAGTCGGCGCCCTTTTTCTTGAGCTTCGCCTCGGCATTGGCGATGAGGTCCTGTGTCTCGGCGGCGAAGCCTACGACAAGGCTGGGCCTCTGGGCATGATGGCCGATGCCGGCCAGGATGTCCGGGTTCTCGACCATCTGCAATGAGGGCGGTCCCTCGCCCGCCACCTTCTTGATCTTCTCGCCGGCGGCGTTCGCCGTGCGCCAGTCGGCCACCGCCGCGACGAACACGGCGGCATCCGCCGGCAGCAGCTGCTCGACCGCTTCCTTCATCTGGGCGGCCGTTTCCACATGAGTGGTCGCAACACCGGCCGGATCGGCGATGGTGACCGGACCGGAGACGAGCCGCACATCGGCGCCGAGCTTTGCAAGTGCGGCCGCGATGGCATGGCCCTGCTTGCCCGAGGAACGGTTGGCAATGTAGCGCACCGGGTCGATCGGCTCATGCGTCGGCCCAGATGTGACGATGATCCTGCGGCCGGCAAGCAGCTTCGGCTTCACGTCGAGCATGGCCTCGATCGCGGCGACGATCTCCAGCGGTTCGGCCATGCGGCCCTCGCCCGCCTCGTTGCTTTCGGCCATCTCGCCTTTGGCTGGACCGACAAAGGCGATGCCGTCCTTCTGCAAGGTCGCCCGGTTGCGCCGCGCCGCCGGGTGCGACCACATTTTGGGGTTCATCGCCGGCGCCATCAGCACCTTCTTGTCGGTGGCCAGAAGCACGGTCGAGGCAAGGTCGTTGGCATGGCCGTTGGCGAGCTTCGCCATCAGGTCGGCGGTGGCCGGCGCCACGACCAGGAGGTCGGCCTCGCGCGACAGCCTTATATGGCCGACATCATGCTCGTCATTGCGGTCGAACAGCTCGGTGAAGACATGATCCGCGGAAAGCGCGCCGACCGACAGCGTGGTGACGAATTCTTGCGCGGCAGCCGTCATCACCACCCGAACAGAAGCGCCGCGTTCGCGCAACCGCCGGATCAGGTCGAGCGCCTTGTAGGCGGCGATGCCGCCACCGATGATGAGCAGGATGCGTTTGCCGGAGAGGGCCATCCCAATGACCAGTTCCTTGCCCTTTGTCATTCCGACCTCAGCGCTGGCTTGATATCGGTATGGATGAAGTCGTCACCCTTGAAGAGCAGCGGCAGATTGCGCGTCTTAGCCAGCGCGTAGGCGAAACAATCGCCCATATTCAGGGCGGCGCGATGACGAGATCCTCGACCATATCGAGAATAGGCAAGTCGTGCAGCTTCAAGCTGCGCCGAATCGAACGGAACAACGGTAAGCTCAAGGCGGTCGACAAGTACCTGTAGCTCGGCAGCGCTGATCCCACCGCTTGACCGACAGACAACGCAATGCGCCTCCAAGAGGCTCGCAGCGCTTATCAGTGCGGCAGACGATGTACCGAAGACATCGATAAGCTCACCGGCGTCCGGCTCCGCTCCAATAATGGCGATTAGCGCTGACGTATCGACCGCGACCGTCATAGAAGCCCCTCGTCCCACATTTGATCCGTAAGCGCCTTGAGATCGAATGGACGTTCAGGTTTCCGCCCAAGCGCCAGGATTTCGTCACGAGAAGCTTTCAGCCGCCACCCTGCGGTCCGCAGCTTGGCTTGAGGGATAGTTGCCTCACGCAAGACATCTCGGGCCTCCTGTTCCATCGAGACGCCCCGTGCCGCAGCGCGCTGGCGCAGGACCTGTTTCACGCTGTCATCTAGATTACGGATTGTGATGGTGCTCATGACGCTGCTCCTTGGCTTTCAATATAGGCAAGGCAATTAATGACTGCAATGCTAGCATTGCAGTCATTGCATGCGGCTAAAGCAATCTCCACGCAATGTAGATCAAAGTCAGCGCGATCACCCACAGTGCCACCCGGCCGGAGCGGGTGTGGCGCGCTTCGGCCTTGCCTATGGCGCGCGCGGTTGCCTCGTCGAAGCGCAGGCCGTTTTCGGCCATCAGGTCGATCTCGCGCGACAGCCGGTCGGTGCGGACGGCAAGGTCCGGCGCCTGCCTTGCCAGCGCCAACAACGCCTTGGCGCCGTCGCGCGCATCGGTGAGCAGCCCGCGCGGACCGAGATTGCCGGCGATCCAGTCGCCGACCACCGGCTCCGCCGTCTTCCACATGTTGAAGGCCGGATCGAGCGTGCGCGCAACGCCCTCGACGACGACCATTGTCTTCTGCAGCAGGATCAGTTCCGGCCGCGCCGCCATGTCGAAGAGTTCCGTAACCTCGAACAGCAGCGTCAGGAGCTTCGCCATCGAGATGGTCTCGGCCGACTGGCCGTGGATCGGCTCGCCGATGGCACGGATCGCCTGCGCGAAGGCCGAAACATTGTGCTGGCGCGGCACGTAGCCCGCCTCGAAATGCACCTCGGCGACGCGCAGGTAGTCGCGCACGATGAAGCCGTAGAGTATCTCGGCGAGGAAGCGCCGCTCCTTCTTGCCGAGCCGCCCGGCAATGCCGAGATCGACGGCAACGATGGTGCCGCTCGCCTCGACGAACAGGTTTCCCGGATGCATGTCGGCGTGGAAGAAGCCGTCGCGCAGTGTGTGCCGCAGGAACGACTGGATGAGATTGGCGGCAATTGCCTTGAGGTCGTGACCGGCGGCGGCAAGGCCGGCGAGATCGTTCATCTTGATGCCGTCGATCCACTCCATGGTGAGCACGTCGCGGCCGGTCCGTTCCCAGTCGACCGCGGGCACGCGAAAACCCGGATCGTCCTTGGTGTTCTCGCCGAGTTCCGAAAGCGCCGCCGCCTCGAGCCTCAGATCCATCTCGACCTTGGTGGTCTGGGCCAGCGTCTGGGTCACCTCGACCGGGCGTAGCCGGCGTGACGAGGGGATGTATCTCTCCTGCAGGTGGGCGGCGAGGAAATAGCTTTCGAGATCCTGGAAGAAGCGGCGCCGCACGCCGGGCCGGATCACCTTCACCGCCACGCGCGACGTCGTTCCCTCACGAGCCACGTCGGCGCCGTGCACCTGCGCGATCGAGGCGGCGGCAACGGGATCTCCAAAGCTGGCATAGAGATCGTCGATCCTGCGCCCGAGCGAGGCTTCGATCGCGTGAACCGCCTCCGCCTTCGGGAAGGTGTGCATCTTGTCCTGCAAGAGCGCGAGGTCGAGCGCCATGTCGTTGCCGACGACATCGGGCCGCGTTGCCAGGAACTGGCCGAGCTTGACGTAGGAAGGTCCGAGCCGCACCACGGCTCGCGCCAGCCTGTCGCCACGCTGATAGCTCAGCGCCCGGCGGCGGGTAAAAAGCCGCGCCACGCGCCAGCCGAATTTCGGCATGCCGGACAGTTCTTCGCCCGGCAATGCCGCGACGACGCCCTCGCGGACCAGCACCCAGCCGGCCCGGGCGAGCCTGAAAGCCGCGGCGACGCTGCTCATTGCCAAGCCTTATTCAAAAGGGCCTGCTTCAAAGGGCCTGCCTCAAAGCTTCCAGCCGGAATGAAGGGCGGCGATACCGCCCGAATAGTTGCGGAAAGTGACGCGGCCAAAGCCGGCGCGGGTAATCATCGCTGCGAAATTCTGCTGGTTGGGAAACTTGCGGATGGATTCGACGAGATAGGAATAGGGCTCGCCGTCACCGGTCACCGCCTTGCCGATCTTGGGGATCGCGTTGAACGACCAGGTCTCATAGACCTTGTCGAGCAACGGCATATCGACCTCGGAGAATTCGAGGCATAGCAGCCGCCCGCCGCGCTTCAGCACACGATAGGCTTCGGCAAGCGCGACCTCGATGCGCGGCACGTTGCGGATGCCGAACGCGATCGTATAGGCGTCGAACGTACCGTCCTCGAAAGGCAGCGCCTCGGCATTGGCCTCGACGAAGTCGGTGTTTGCCGCAAGGCCCTGCTTCTCGGCGCGGTCGCGGCCGACGGCCAGCATCGAGCCGTTGATGTCGAGCACCGTGGCATGGGCTTGGCGCTGGCTGGCCTCGACGATGCGGAAGGCGATATCGCCGGTGCCGCCGGCGACATCAAGCACCTTCCAGCCCGGACGTTTCGGCGGGTTGAGCCAGGCAACCATCGCGTCCTTCCACAACCGATGCAACCCCGCCGACATCAGATCGTTCATGAGGTCGTATCGATTGGCCACCTTATGGAAGACGTCGTTGACCAGGGGCTGCTTCTCGCCTTCCCCGACCTTCCTGAAACCATAGGAGGTTTCCATGCCGCCCGCGGCCGTGGTTCTCTCAACTGACATTATTTTGATCCGTCATAAAACCGGCGGGACCATAGCCGATCGATGGTGCCGACGCTATTGTCCAAGGCGCGGTTTTCGGCCGCGCTTCCAAAACCCGGTCGAGAAAGGTCCCGCATGATTTTCCGGCCAGAATCTGTGCGAGAGCAGCATACCGGACGAGATGACCGCATGATTTTGAAGGCCGAACTGCATTGCCACATCGAAGGGGCGGCGGCGCCCGAGCTTGTCGTCGGCCAGGCCCGCAGATACGGCAAGGATCCATCGCCCTATATCCGCGACGGCTCTTTCGTCTGGCACGATTTCACCTCGTTTCTGGCCGCCTACGATTTCGCTTCCGACCTGTTTCGCACGGAAGAGGACTATGCGCGCCTCGCCGACTACTATCTGACCAGCCTCGCCCGTGACGGCGCCATCTATTCCGAGGTCTTCACCTCGCCGGACCATGCGAAAAAGGCCGGCCTGTCGCCGAAGGCCTATACGGATGCGCTGGGCGAAGGCATGGCCCGCGCCAGGGCCAAGACCGGCATCGAGGGCCGCATGATCGTCACCGGCGTGCGCCATGTCGGGGTCGAGGCGATCGAGCAGGCAGCACGCTTTGCGGCGCGTTGCGGGCATCCGCTGGTGACCGGTTTCGGCGTCGCGGGCGATGAGCGCATCGGCGATTTCGAGGATTATGTGCGCGCTTTCGAGATCGCGCGCGAAGCCGGCCTCGGCATTACCATCCATGCCGGCGAGCTGATGGGCTGGGAAAGTGTCAAGGCGGCCCTCGACCACATCCGCCCTTCCCGCATCGGCCATGGCGTTCGCGCCATCGAGAACCCGGACCTCGTCCGCCGCATCGCCGCCGAAGGCGTCGTGCTGGAATGCTGCCCGGGCTCCAACATCGCGTTGAAAGTGTTCGACAGCTTCGCCGACCATCCCTTTACGGCGCTGCGCGCCGCCGGCTGCAAGGTGACGCTCAACTCCGACGACCCGCCCTATTTCTGGACGTCGCTGAAGCGGGAATACGATATCGCCGCCGAGCAATTTGCGATGAACGACAAGGCGCTCGCCGGGATCACCAGAACGGCCATCGAGGCAGCGTTCGTGGACAAGAAGACCAAAGCGATGCTGCTAGGCCGGTTGGATGCGAAGATGCGGTGAGTGAGTAGGGAGTAGTCGGTAGTCAGTAGTTATGGATTTGGCCGAGCGCGCATAGATCGGTTGAAGGCCGGAGCTTTCCCCGAGGCGAGGACTCGCAAATCGGCTCACTATTCACTACTCACTACTGACTATTCACCACCCACTGCGAACCAGTTGGAGCACATCATGCAGGGCGTCACCGTCGTCGACCACCCCCTTGTCCAGCACAAGCTGACCATCATGCGCAAGAAGGAGACCTCTACGGCCGGCTTCCGGCGGCTGCTGCGCGAGATTTCACTCCTGCTCGGCTACGAGGTGACCCGCAACCTCGAACTGACCACGACCATGATCGAGACGCCGATCGAGGAGATGGAGGCGCCGACGCTGGAAGGCAAGAAGCTGGTCTTCGCCTCGGTGCTGCGCGCCGGCAACGGCTTGCTCGAAGGCCTGCTCGACCTGGTGCCGGCGGCGCGCGTCGCCCATATCGGCCTCTACCGCGACCATGAGACTTTGGAAGCCGTCGAGTATTTCTTCAAGGCTCCGAGCGATCTTGCCGACCGTCTGGTGATCGTCGTCGATCCGATGCTGGCAACCGCCAATTCGGCGATCGCCGCGATCGACAAGCTGAAGGGCCGCGGCGCCACCAACATCCGCTTCCTCTGCCTGCTCGCTGCCCCTGAAGGCATCGAGCGCTTCACCAAAGCGCATCCGGACGTGCCGATCTTCACCGCCTCGATCGACCGCCAGTTGAACGACAAGGGCTACATCATGCCCGGCCTCGGCGACGCCGGCGACCGCATGTACGGGACAAAGTGAGCGCAGCCGTTTACCGCGCGTTTACACAACCGCGCGGTTCCGGCGCACGTTAAAGTTCAAAACACCATATCGGCTTAAGGATGCAGCCTCGCTCGGGCAATTCCAGGAAGAGTGCGTAGCGGTTTTCCGTCCGGAATTGCGTAAAAAAGGAGATAGAGCGTTTCACCGTTTCCGTGAAACGGTGAAACGCTCTAAGGGCATCCATGCTGCGCAAGCTTCTCATCCTTGGCATCTTTGCCGGAACCTCGGCTTCGATTCCGATCGTCTATCAGGCGAATCCGCATCTGGTGGATGGTCTGCTGAAATCGACCGTCGCCTCGCAGCCGGCAGTGCCGGAGCCGCCGCCGCAGGTCAATCTCGCTTCGGTGCCGGACAAGCCGGCGCCGCCGATGCCGCTCGGCCGCCAGGTGCTGATCAATGCCGATGGGCGCGGCCACTTCACATCGCAGTTCAAGCTCAATGGCCGGCAGATCGACGGCATGATCGACACCGGCGCGACGATGGTCGCCATCAACACCTCGACCGCGCGCAGGATCGGCATCTCGCTCAACCCTTCCGACTTCAACCGCGAGGTGAACACCGCCAACGGCGCGATCAAGGCCGCCGTGGTGACGGTCGACCACCTGCAGATCGGCAAGATCGCGATCGACAACGTCCAGGCGATGGTGCTCGACGACAGGGCGCTGCAGGTCAATCTGATCGGCATGAGCTTCCTGCAGCGGTTGCAGAAATACCAGGTCCAGGACGGCGCGCTGCTGCTCGTTCAGTAACGTCCACGTGAGCAATTCCAGGAAAAGCGTGCAGCGGTTAGGCTCGGCGCCTTCGCCGTAGCCTTCCGTCCGGAATTGCGTCAAAAGCAAAAGTTAGACCAGTTCACCGTTTCCTCGAAACGATGAACTGCTCTAACGCGGCAATATCCGCCTGAGCACGGTCTTCTCAGCGGGCGGTTTCGACGCGCCGATCGTGTAGGCGGCATGCGCGGCAAACGCTGCCGCTTCGGCTTCCGCGTCGGTGCGGGCATGGACCAGCGCCAATGCCTCGCCGGTCCGCACCTCGGCGCCGACCGGCAACAGTCGGGTCAAACCGACGGCATGATGGATTTTGTCGTCCGGATGGGAACGCCCGCCACCGAGCTTGACGACGGCAAGCCCTATATCGCGCGTGGCAATGCCGGCCACAAACCCGTCCTGTTCCGCTGTCACGGCCAGTTCGACCGCCGCTTTCGGCAAATACTTTTCCGGGTTCTCGATGAAATCGCCAGGGCCGCCAAGCACGGACACCATCCGCGCGAAGACGGCCGCCGCCCGGCCGCCGGCAAGCGCTTCGGTGGCGCGCCTGATACCGTCCTGGTTGGACGAGACGATCCCCGCCGACTGCAGCATCTCGGCGGCCAGCGCCAGCGTCACGTCCTCAAGCCGACGGTCGCGATAGCGGCCGGTGAGGAAATCGACGGCATTCTTCACCTCGACCGCATTGCCGGCGGCCGAAGCCAGCGGCTCGTTCATGCCGGTCACCAGCGCGGACGCGTTCAAGCCGGCGCCATTGGCGACCTCGACCAGGCTGTTCGCCAGGCCGACCGCGTCGCGCGACTTTTCCATGAAGGCGCCGTTGCCGACCTTGACGTCGAGCACCAGCGAGCCCAAGCCCGCTGCAAGCTTCTTCGACAGGATCGAGGCGGTGATAAGCGGTATCGATTCGACCGTCCCCGTCACGTCGCGGATCGCGTAGAGCCTGCGGTCGGCGGGCGCCAGATCGGCGGTCTGGCCGATGATGGCGCAGCCCGTCTCGAGCACTGTCTTGCGGAAAAGCGCCACGTCCGGTTGGCTGGTGTAGCCGGGAATGGCGTCCATCTTGTCCAGCGTGCCGCCGGTGTGGCCGAGGCCGCGGCCCGAGATCATCGGCACATAGGCGCCGCAGGCGGCGACGATCGGCGCCAGCATCAGCGAGACATTGTCGCCGACGCCACCCGTCGAATGCTTGTCGGTGACCGGGCCCGGCAGGTCTGACCAGTCGAGCACATCGCCGGAATCGCGCATGGCGATCGTCAGCGCCACCGCTTCCTCGCGGCTCATGCCGTTGAGGAACACGGCCATCGCGAAAGCGCCGACCTGGCCCTCGGAGATGGCG
Source organism: Mesorhizobium sp. Arg314 (assembly GCF_053714275.1). NCBI lineage: Bacteria > Pseudomonadati > Pseudomonadota > Alphaproteobacteria > Hyphomicrobiales > Phyllobacteriaceae > Mesorhizobium > Mesorhizobium sp. Arg314. The sequence continues at coordinate 154,211 of NZ_JBSKBP010000008.1, forward strand.
CCCGCCGTCAGCCCCTTGACGAAAGCCGCGATCTCGTCGGTCGAGAGCCTGAGGCCGTCGCGCTTACGGCGGATGATCTCCTGCGGCAGCATCAGTCGGGTAAGCCGTCCTGAAAGACGCGCCGCAGGACCGTCGCCAGCCGCGCGCCGCCGACCGGCGCCATGTCCTTGGTTTCCTGATGCGAGAGCTCCGCTCCGGTCATGCCGGCCGCCAGGTTGGTGATAACCGAGCAGGCGGCGACCTTGAGCCCGAGGAAGCGCGCGAGGATGACTTCCGGTACCGTCGACATGCCGACCGCCGTCGCTCCCATGACGCGCGCCATGCGTATCTCGGCCGGCGTCTCGAAGCATGGTCCGGAGAACCACATATAGACGCCCTGATGCAACGCCGTGCCGGTAGCTTTCGCCGCCTTCTCGATCGCGCCGCGCAAGCCGGCATCGTATGCCTCGGTGAGGCCGACGAAGCGGCGGTCGCTCGGCTCGCCGATCAGCGGGTTGGAACCGGAGAAATTGATGTGGTCGGTGATCAGCATCACCGAGCCCGGTCCCATCTGCGGATCGACCGAGCCGGCGGCATTGGTGAGGATCAGGTGCGAAATGCCGATGCCGGCAAGCACCTCGAGCGCCGGACGCATCGCAGCGGCATTGCCATGCTCGTAATAATGCGCGCGGCCGGACAGCATCAGCACCGGCGTGCCGGCAAAATGTCCGGCAACCACCTCGCCGGCGTGGCCACTGACGCCGCTTCGCGGAAAGCCGGGCAGCTCGGCATAGGAGATGCGCCTGGCATCCTTGACCTGGTCGACCAGCCCGCCAAGGCCCGAACCCAGCACGAGGGCCGCGGTCGGCGCCAGCCCGTCCAGCTTCTCGACCAGATGATCCAGCGCTTCCTTCATTTCAGCCCGCTCTTCATTTCAGCCCGCTCTTCATTTCAGCCCGCTCTTCATTTCAGCCCGCTCTTCATTTCAGCCCGCTCTTCATTTCAGGATGTCGCCTCTGAAGCCGTAAGGCAGCATGTCGCCCATGGTCACGGTTTCGGCCACGCCGGTGTTGTCGCAAAGATAGAGCTTTGTATCCGGCCGGCAGAATTCCGCCAGCCGCTGCCGGCAGCCGCCGCAAGGCGAGCATTTGGCCATGTGTTCGGCAATCACCGCGATCTCCACGATCTTGCCGCCGCCGCCCATGATGTAGTGGCCGAGCGCCGTCGTCTCGGCGCACCAGCCTTCGGGATAGGACGCCACCTCGATGTTGGCGCCGGTGAAGACGCGCCCGTCCTCGGTGCGCAACGCCGCACCCACCGGGAACTTCGAATAGGGCGCATAGGCCTTGGCCATCGCCGTCTTCGCCGCCTCGAACAGATCATGCGACATCCGGTTCTTCTCTCCCACGATCTTGTTCAAATGCCGGTCGCCGCTAGACGAAAATCCCGCCTCAGCGTTCCTTCACGTAAGGCACGCCGCCGGCACGCGGCGGAACAGCCTTGCCGATGAAGCCCGCGAGCAGGATGACGGTCAGCACATAGGGCAGCGCCTGCATGAATTGCACCGGCACCTTGCCGATGACCGGCAGCGGCGAGCCCTGCAGGCGGATCGCCGCCGCATCGAGAAAGCCGAACAGCAGGCAGGCGAACATGGCGTTGACCGGTTTCCATTTGGCGAAGATGAGCGCGGCCAGCGCGATATAGCCCTTGCCGGCGGTCATGTCCTTCACGAAGCCGCCATTTTGCACCATGGAGAGGTACGCGCCGGCAACGCCGGTGAGGATGCCGGTGCAGATGAGCGCGCGATAGCGCAGCCAGGCGACCGAGATGCCGGCGGTGTCGACGGCGGCGGGATTTTCGCCGACGGCGCGCATCCTGAGCCCGAAGCGGGTGCGAAACAGCACCCACCAGGTGAACGGCACCATGGCGAAGGCGAAATAGACCAGGATCGAGTGGCCGGAAATCAGCTCGGCATAGATCGGGCCGACAATCGGCACATCTTTTATCGCGTCGGCGCCGGGCCAAGTGATCGCCTCGAACCGCTCGCCAGGCTGCAGCGCCGGCGTGCGCCCGCCTTGGCTGAACCAGGCCTGGCCAAGGATGATGGTCGATCCGGCGGCGACGAAATTGATCGCCACGCCGGACACGATCTGGTTGCCGCGATGGGTGATCGAGGCAAAGCCATGCACCAGGGCGAACGCGACCGAGATCAGGATCGCCGTGCCGAGGCCGATCAGCGCCGAATGGAAGACGGCGGCCGCGGAAGCACCGGCAAAGGCGCCGACCAGCATCTTGCCCTCCAGCCCGATGTCGAAGATGCCGGCCCGCTCCGAATAAAGGCCCGCCAGGCAGGCAAGCAGCAACGGCACCGAAAGGCGGATGGTCGAATCCAGCACCTGGATGATTGCGTAGAAAACGTCCATCTCAGGCCCCCGTCCCCTTGACCGCCTGCATGCCGACCGACTTCGGGCTGAAAGAGGCGAAAAGCGTCTGGATGTATGGCCTGAACATATGCTCCAGCGCGCCGGCGAAGAGAATGACCAGGCCTTGGATGATGACGATCATGTCGCGGCTGATTGCCGGCATCTCGAAGGCAAGTTCGGCGCCGCCCTGGTAGAGCATGCCGAACAGGATCGCCGCCAGCACGATGCCGATCGGATGCAGCCTGCCCATCAGCGCGACCGCGATGCCGACATAGCCGGCGCCGGAAACGAAATCGATCGCGACATTGTGCTGGTCGCCCATCACCGGGTTGAGCGCCATCATGCCGGCCAATGCCCCTGAGATCACCATCGCGGTGATAATGATGCGGGTCTCCGAAATGCCGGCGTAACGCGCCGCCTTCGGGCTGTGGCCATAGGTGCGCATTTCATAACCAAGTCTGGTGCGCCAGATCAAAAGCCAGACTAGGAAGGCCATGACCAGCGCCAGCAGGAAGCAGATGTTGAGCGGCGCCGAGCGGATCTTTGCGCCGAACAATTCGATCACCCAGTTGAGCTTCGGCAGTTCCGCGCCGGCGAGGAAATTGCGCGTTTGCGGCGCCTGCGACCCGGCCGGCTTCAGCGGACCGACCAGCAGATAGACCATCACCGAGGCGGCGATGAAGTTGAACATGATGGTGGTGATGACGATGTGGGAGCCGCGTTTGGCCTGCAGATAGGCCGGGATCAGGCCCCAAAGCGCGCCGAACGCCGCCGCGGCGACGATCGCGATTGGAAAGATCACCCACCAGGGCAGCACGCTGTCGAAGCTCAGGCAAACGAGCGCGATGCCGAGGCCGCCTATATAGGCCTGGCCCTCGGTGCCGATGTTGAACAGGCTGCAATGCGCCGCCACCGCCACCGACAGCCCGGTGAAGATGAAGGTCGTGGCATAGAACAGGGTGAAGGCGATGCCCGTGCCCTTGCCGAAGGCGCCTTCGACCAGGATGACGGCGGCGCGGAACGGGTTTTCCCCGACCAGCATGACGACGAAGCCGGCGACGATGAAGGCAACCGACAGGTTGATCAGCGGGATCAATCCATAGTCGGCCCAGGCCGGCAGCTTGGCATAGGGCGTGCTCATTGCGCGGCCTCCTGGTGCTCGACGCCGGCCATCAAGAGGCCGAGCTCGCCTTCGGTCGCGTCCGGACCGCGCTCGCCGACGATACGGCCGGCAAACATCACCAGGATGCGGTCGGACAGCGAGCGGATCTCGTCGAGCTCGACCGATACCACCAGCACGGCCTTGCCCTGGTCGCGCATGGCGATCAGCCGCTTGTGGATGAATTCGATGGCGCCGACATCGACGCCGCGCGTCGGCTGGCCGACGATCAGCACGCCGGGGTCTTGTTCCATTTCCCGCGCCAGCACGATCTTCTGCTGGTTGCCGCCGGAGAAATTGGCGGTCTTGAGGCGCGGATTGCCGGGGCGGATGTCGTATTTCGCGATCTTGTCCTTCGCGTCGGCCATGATGGCGTCGACGTTGAGGAACGGCCCCTTCAGGTAACGCTCGTCGTCGTGATAGCCGAGGATCGAATTCTCGTTCTCCTCGAAGGCGAGCACCAGCCCGACATGGTGGCGATCCTCGGGCACATGGGCAAGCCCGCGGTCGCGCAATTCGCCGGGATCGGCCTTGCCGGTGAGATCGACCGGCTTGCCTTCGAGCATCACCTCGCCGGAAACCGCATGCCTGATGCCGGAGATCGCCTCCAGCAGCTCGGACTGGCCATTACCGGCAACGCCGGCGATACCGACGATCTCCCCGCTGCGCACGTCGAAGGAGACATTGTCGACCATGGTGACGCCGCGGGAATCCTTGACCGTCAGGTTCTTGACCGAGAGTTTTATCGCGCCGGCTTCCGACTCGCCCTTCTCGACCCGCAGAAGCACTCGCCGGCCGACCATCAGTTCGGCCAACTCGCCGACCGTGGTTTCCTTTGTCACCCTGGTGGCCACCATCGTGCCTTGGCGCATCACCGAAACCGTATCGGTGATGGCCATGATCTCGCGCAGCTTGTGCGTGATCAGGACAATCGTTTTTCCCTGGTCCTTCAGTTGCTTGAGGATGCGGAAGAGATGATCGGCCTCTGCCGGCGTCAGCACGCCCGTCGGCTCGTCGAGGATCAGTATCTCGGCGCCGCGATAGAGCGCCTTGAGGATTTCGACGCGCTGCTGCAGGCCGACCGCCAGTTCCTCGATGATGGCATCGGGTTCGACCTCGAGGCCGTATTCGCGCTCCAGCCGGTCGAGCTCCGAGCGCGCCTTGGCGATGCTGCTCTTCAGCAGCGCATCGCTTTCGGCGCCAAGGATGATGTTCTCCAGCACCGTGAAATTGTCGACCAGCATGAAGTGCTGGTGCACCATGCCGATCCCGAGCGCGATGGCATCGTTGGAGGTGTGGATGGACACTGGCTTGCCGCCGACGCGGATTTCGCCGCTGTCGGCCTGGTAGAAGCCGTAGAGAATCGACATCAGCGTCGACTTGCCGGCGCCGTTCTCGCCGACAATGCCATGGATGGTGCCGCGGGCAACTTCCAGGTTGATGTCACGGTTGGCGCGCACGGCGCCAAAGCTCTTGTTGATGCCTATGAGCTCGATTGCGGCTTGCGCCATGCAGCCTGTTCCCACTGTTATTTTTTTATCGCTTGGTCAAAATGCCTAGCATGATGCCCCGCTTATGCCAATCGGCCGTTCACTCTCGACAAATCCCCGCACGCTTGTCAATTTCGAACGTGGCCGGGAGCTTCACATTCGCTAATATGGCGATGCTGCAATTCGCATCATGGCACTGGGAGCGAGCCCTCGGATGAATACGCCCGCCGACCGGTTGACGACGCTGGAAATCCGCGCCGCCGAGCAGGAAAAGACCATAGAGGAACTGTCCGGCCAGATCGCCGAGCAGTGGAAGGTGATCGAGCGCATGGAGCGTAAGCTCGCAGCGCTCACCGACCGGTTCCTGGAATTGGAGGAGCAGGCCGCCCCCGATGTGCCGGTGACCAAGCCGCCGCACTGGTGAGGAGCATGGGAGACGATAGCCATGTCCAGTGAAAGCGACCGTGTCGCCAGGGCCGGCAATTATGTCTTCGGCCTGATGAACGACAGGGAACGCACCCGCGCCGAGCGCGACCTCGAGATCGATCCCGCCTTTCGCGACACGGTGCTGCGGCTCGCCGAGCGCTTGCGCGCCCTTGATCCCGCGGCGCCCGACGGACACGACAATCGCTGGGGGTTGGTCACGCAACGCCTTGCCGAATTACCGCAGATGCAGACGCGCCTTGCCGGCATTGCCGCCCCCGAGGCCGAACCGCCGCCGTTGATGATCCACCGGCTCGAGCGCAAGCCCTATGGCGTCGGCCTGCATTCGCTTGGCGGCAGGCTTGGTTTCGCCATCGCGCTTGCCCTGCTGGCCGCGTTTGCGCTCGGCTATATCGCCGGCACGCTATAGGTCACGCGACATCAGAAGCATCGGCCCGCCGTCCTGCTCGAAAGTCTCGACTGCCGACCAGCCAAGCGCTTCGTAGAACCCGCGCGCTTGCCATGTGTAGAGGTAGAGTGTGCCGACACCAGCCGTGGCGGCATGGGCTTCGGCGGCTCTGACCAGCGCCGTGCCGACACCGCCGCCGCGATGTGCCTCCTCGACGATCAGCCCGGCCAGCCATGGCGTCAGACTGTGCGGCGAACTGATTTCTTTGCGGACGAGAAGGCAGCTCCCGATCGGCTGGCCACGGCCGCGGGCGACGAAGGCTGCCTCAAATCCATCGCCGGCTACCAGTTCGCGCAGCCCGGCCACGTCTTCGTCGAGTGTCCGGCCGGTGCCTTCGAAGAAAGCCTCTAGGCGAAGCCGCGCGATCACCTCGATGTCGCCTTCGGCCATGGCTTCGACTATCGGCGGCATGATCCCAACTCCAAAACAAAACCGCCGGGCGTTGGCCCGGCGGTTCAAACCTTGCTTCAGCTGCCGATCAATAGGGGCAAGCCCGATCAATAGGGGCAGGCATTGTCGGTGGTGTAGTCGTGCACCTGGACCTTGCCGGAGATGATGTCGGCCTTGGCCTTTTCGACGGCCGCTTTCATGTCGTCGGTCACCAACGCCTTGTTGTTGTCGTCCATGGCGTAGTCGACGCCGCCTTCCTTGAGGCCCAGATTCTGGACGCCGCCCTTGAAGGTGCCATTCTTGCCGTCCATGAAGGCGTTGTAGACGGCCACGTCGACGCGTTTCATCATCGAGGTCAGCACCTTGCCGGGCTGCAGGCCATTCTGGTTGGAATCGACGCCGATGCCGAGCTTGCCGGCATCCGCGGCAGCCTGCAGCACGCCGACGCCGGTGCCGCCGGCGGCCGCGTAGACCACGTCGGAGCCCTGGTCGATCTGCGTCTTGGCGATCTCGCCGCCCTTGGCTGGGTCGTTCCAGGCGGCCGGCGTGTCACCGGTCATGTTCTGGATGACGTTGGTGGCACCTGCCGACTTGGCGCCGCCGACATAGCCGCACTCGAACTTGCGGATCAGCGGGATGTCCATGCCGCCAACGAAGCTCACCTTCTTCGATTTCGAGGCCATCGCCGCCATGATGCCGACGAGGTACGAGCCTTCGTTCTCTTTGAATACCAGCGAGCGGACATTGGGCAGGTCGACGGCATCGTCGATGATGGCGAAGTTGAGGTCGGTATACTCGGCCGCGACCTTCTTCAGCGCATCCTCCCAGGCAAAGCCCGCCATGACGATCGGATTGCGGCCGTCCTCGGCGAAGCGGCGCAGCGCCTGTTCGCGCTGCGAGGCGTTGGAGACTTCGAATTCGACGTAACCCACGCCGGTTTCGGTCTTGAATTTCTCGGCGCCGTGATAGGCAGCCTCGTTGAAGGATTTGTCGAACTTGCCGCCCAGATCATAAAGGATGGCCGGTTGCACATCCGCGGCGAAAGCCGGAAGAACCATTGCGGTTGCGGCCAGAAGGCCGAGAACGATACGTTTCATGTGATCCACACCCTGTAGGTTATTTTTCCGTTTTGCGCCGCCTGCCTGCCCGGTTCTCCGGCCGGCTTGCGACGCCAGGCAGGAAGTGTTTGCCCCTCCCGCTCGCGGTCAATCTGGCACGGCGCGAAACAAAATTCACGTGGAATTTTGACCTGTTGGAAAAAGCGGGTACCGGCAGTCCGGCCCATCTGTGCTCGACTGCTTCAGGGACTTGGAGCGAATTTCGCGCCGCGGCGCTTGCGCCGGTAGCCGACGGCGTAGAGCAGGAAGGCAAGCACCGCGAACACGGCAAAACCGGGTTGCGCAAGCACCAAGGCGACGGCGCCGTCCCAGACCAGAGGGCTTGCCTTGGCGCGCACGAAGGTCTCGAAGGCTGCGCGGGTATCCGGCGAGACCGCCAGCCAGCTTGCGTTGAGCGGCGTCATCACCAGCGACGAGGCGGCGACCGAGCGTGTCGTGTCGGTCACCGCCATGATGACGGAAATCGACAGCGCAACCATGGCTGCCAGCCGAAAGATGAAACGCAACATCCACGCTCTCCCCGGGAACGCTCCCGTCTACCCCGCAATCGACATAGAGTGTGCATAGTTCCCGCGCAATCGCGACCGATGAAATTAACGGGTCCGCGCAGGTCTGCGCCGGTTGACCCGCCAGATGGCGAAAATGCCGCCGGCGATCGCGCCGACGATCAGGCCTCCCAGGCCGACGAAAGCCGCGAAAAATCCGCAGGCGCCCTCGAAGCAGCTCATATGGGTCAGGTCCGCGATCAGCGAGCCGGCGAAGAATCCGGCGCAGGCGCCGATCGCGCCGCCAAGGATGATGCCGAGCAGCGCGGCAAGGATCGAGACGAAGACCGGCGGCCGTTCGGTCTCCGGGTTGGCGTAAACCGTCTCGGCGCCGGCGCCGCGGCGCAGGAGATAGATACAGAGCAGGCCGATGGCGATCTCGGCGATGGTGAAACCCAGCGCCTCGGCCGAAAAGACGAAGTCGGACATGAGCAACACATAGGCCTGGCGCACGAGGAGCCAGATGATGATGGCGATTTGCCAGATCGTGTAATGGCGCGGGAAACGGGCGGACCGGTTGAAGGCAAGACCAAGCAGGTACAGCCCCCACAGAATGGTGATGACGCCGCCGGTAAGGCCGCCATAGATCAGGAAGAAGACGTTATCCGGCAGGCTGAAGTCGCCGATCAGCCGCCAGTTCGAGATCAGGCCGTATGCCGACAGGCCCATGACGATGACGAGCCACCCCACCGGGATGAAGGAAAGCCCGCTATCCGGCCGCCCCGCGGGTTGCTGGTCGATCGACGCCATGCCAGGACGATGCCCCTTGCCCAAGCTATTCCAGGAAAGCGCGCAACGGGCTTTCCGTCAGGAATTGCAAAAACTGAACCGTCAATTCCAGGGAAAGCTCGCAACCGTTCCAACCGGGATTGCATGAAAACAAAGATTCGCGGCAGTCGACAGCCGGGCGGAGCCGAAGTCAAGCATCGCCGGCCGGAGGCGTCCGGCCTGTGCACATCATTCGAACGCATCGGCCCCTCCCGTGCCCCGCCTTTGCGCCATCCACGGCAAAAGCCGCCGCAATGCCATTATGGCTTGGCATTCGCTTTCGGATCGACTAGATGAGCCCCCGCGACTGTTTGCCTAGACGGCTAGCGGTGCAGGGAAGGGTTGCCCGCCGGTTGAAGGCACACCAGTTAGTCCGTTGAGGACTTCCCATGGGAGCATCTCCCCAACCCGCGCGGCGAAACCGGCCGCGCGAGATGCTAAGGACGGAGAGGTGGCCGAGTGGTTGAAGGCGCACGCCTGGAAAGTGTGTTTACGGGAAACCGTAACGCGGGTTCGAATCCCGCTCTCTCCGCCAGATTTTTGATAATAAGTAAATTATTTCAGATAGTTAGGTAACTCATAGAGGCGCTTCAAGGTCGACGCATCGTTAGTCTGTGTAACAAACGGTCAGAATCCGCATAGTCCGCCATGGCGTCGCTCAACATCGAGGAGGTCAGCGTCCTGTTTGGGGCCGCAAACGGACTGCCTGCTTTCGGGTTATTTGGTTGAAAACCCGATCTTCATCGCGACCGCGATCGCCGAAGCGGGCGATCGAGAGAAGATGATACGGCGGGCTCGAGGCCAACAACAAAGCGCTATCGATCAAGAGGCGGAAATCATCGGTTGACGTCGGCAAGCCCTCGAATGCGTGCTAACGACCATTTCACCCGAGGACTGACCCGTGGCTCCTTGCTCTCCCGAGAATTCCCCCAACGGGATTCTGCCGAAGGTCCATCCGGCGTGCGAGGGGCACTCATGTCGCGTAGAGTGCTCCTCTGCTGGCGCGACTCGAATGGCTTAGGAAAGTGGGCGGTAGTGGTGAGCTTTGCAGGGGGCCAGGACGGGTGCCAACCCTGTGCGAGGATCCTCCAAGGGGTGTTTGCCTTGGCGTCTTCCCAGCACATCGGCGAGCAGAAGTAGTACCGCACCGGGCGACTATTAAATAGGCGGCTGCATGCTATGCATATCATGTAGAACCTCATTGTTCAGCCGGATGGACCAGCCGGGCGCTTTTGGTCGCAGAACCGAACGTCCCGCGGATTCACTGGAGCGGCCTGGGCTGCCATATATGGCGTTCGGTCTGTAGCTCCGGGCAAGCTACTCCTGAAACCCCGTTAGGCGAGCCACGGCCGATCCGTGGCCCGCCTGTCGATCACGCTTGCAACGCAAGAATTCCTGTCTCAGCGGGCTCCGCGCAGGATTCAGCCTGATGCGGTTCACTGATCCGGAACCACGCGACATAGAGAGCCGGCAGGAAGATCAGGGTAAGAACCGTCGCGACGGCGAGGCCGCCGATGATGGCGAAGGCCATTGGCCCCCAGAAGACAGTCGGCGCGATCGGCACCATGCCGAGTGTCGCGGCGGCCGCCGTGAGCAAGATCGGACGTGTCCGGTGCAGCGCGGCTGTGACGACGGCGTCCCACGGATCGGCGCCGGTCCTCCTTTCAGTCTCGATCTGATCGATCAGGATGACCGAATTGCGCGCGATCATGCCGGTCAGCGCCAGCACACCCAGGATCGCGACGAAGCCGAGCGGAGCTTGTGCAAGCAGCAGGGCCGCCACCACGCCGATGATGCCGAGCGGAGCAACACTCAAGACCAGGAACATGCGCTGGAAGCTCTGTAGCTGGAACATCAGGATCGTCAGCACAAGCAGACCCATCGCCGGCAGCACCGCCATAACCGAAGCTTGGGCTTTGCCACTCTCCTCCACCGAGCCGCCAGTCGAGATGTGATAGCCGCTCGGAAGCGCCGCCACGAGTTTGCCGAGTTGAGGCTCAAAGGCCTTGACGGCCGTTGCCGGCAGCACACCAGGCACCACATCGGCCTGCACGGTCAGGGTTGGAACACGATCGCGCCGCCAGACGATTGGGTATTCCTGGGAATAGTCAAAGGTTGCGATCTGCCTTAGGGGAACCACCCGCCCGCCCGGGAGCGGGATCTGCAATGAGCGAAGCGATTCAAGAGAGGTCCGCTCCGTCTGCTCGGCGCGCGCGACCACGTCGACCAGGTAAATATCGTCGCGAACCTGCGTCATCGTCGTGCCGGAGACAATGGCATTGAGCGCGGTCGCCACCACGGCGGAGCTAAGGCCCAGCTGTCTCGCCTGGTCCTGGTCGACGCGGACACGCATAACCCGTGATGGCTCGACCCAGTCGAAGTTGACGTTGCGGAGGCCCGCCGTCTTGCCCAGGGCATCGGCAACCTGCAGAGCAATGGAGCGAACTTGGGACGGGTCTGGTCCGTCCACTCGGTATTTCACCGGCCAGCCGACAGGGGGACCGAGTTCCAGCGGATTGACACGCGCGACGACCTGCGGGAACCGCGTCGCCAAAGCCTTCTCGAGACGCGCGCGAACCTGCTCACGTTCCTTAAGTCCTTTGGTGACAATGACTGACTGCGCGAAGAACGGATTCGGTAGGGCTACGTCGAGCGGCAAATAGAAGCGAATGGCGCCCTGACCGACATAGGTCGAGAAATGCTCGACGTCAGGATCGGCGGCCACGATCTCATCGAACTGTTGCACGACCTCGTTTGTCGCAAGAATCGAGGCGTTGTCTTGCAGCTTCAGATCCACCAATAACTCAGGCCGATCGGAGGACGGAAAGAACTGCTGCGGGATGAGATTGGCTCCGGCCAGGGCTGCAGCGAAGAGACCCGCGGTCACAAGGATGGTGATCCATTTGGCGCGCATTGCAGCCAGCAGAGCACGCTTGAACAAGCGCATCGGCGCGCTCAGCATTTCACTATGCGAATGCTTTGGCTTTCCCAGGAGCGCGACGCCCACGACAGGGGCAAAGAGGCCCGACACCACCCAGGAAGCGATTAGAGACAGCGCCACCACGGCGAAGAGCGAGAAAGTGTATTCGCCCGCGTCGCTGCGCGCAAAACCAACTGGCACAAAGCCAGCGACGGTGACGAGCGTCCCGGCAAGCCGCGGCATGGCAGTCGAAGCGTAGGCGAAGACGGCCGCGGTCGGCTTGTCGTCGCCACGTTCGAGACGGCTCACCATGGTCTCGATGGTGATCATGGCATCGTCGACCAACAGGCCGAGAGCGATGATAAGGGCGCCAAGCGAGATACGCTGAAGGTCGATGCCCAAGGCCAGCATTGCCGCGAATACGATCGCAAGGACCAGCGGAATCGAGATCGCGACAACAGAGCCTGCGCGGAAGCCGAGGCTCAAAATGCTCACGACGAGGACGATGGCGATCGCTTCCCACAGCGCTTCCATGAAGTCGCCGATTGCATGACTGACTGTCTCTGGCTGGTTCGCGATCATTGTGGGCTCGATGCCGACCGGCAGGTCCTTCCTAAGTTCCTTTATCGTTTCTTCGACGTTGCGACCGAGCGCCAGCACATCGCCGCCGTCGCGCATAGAGATCCCGAGGCCCAGGCCAGGCTTGCCGTTGATGCGAAAGATCGGATCTGGCGGGTTGGCATCCTCGCGGCGCACTTGAGCGATGTCGGCAAGGCGAATGATGCGATCGCCCACGGCGAAGTTGACGGCGAGGATATCCTTCTCGGATTTCAGCGCGCCGCTTACCTGCAATTTGATGCCTTCCTGATCGGTGACGATCTCACCCGAGGGAACCACGACGTTTTGGGCCTGCAGCGCTGTTGTCAGAGCTTCCGCGGTAAGGCCGTAGCCCGCGAGCTTTTGAGGCGAGAACTCGATGTAGATGCGCTCAGGCTGCGCGCCGATCAAATTCACCTTGGCGACGTCGGGCACCTGCAAGAGCCGAGAACGGACGCTTTCCACGTAATCTCGTAGCTCGCGGTTGGTGTACCCGTCGGCGGTAAAACCATAGATGATGCCGTAGGTGTCGCCGAACTCATCATCGGCTACCGGGCCGATCACGCCCTGCGGCAAGGTCAGCTTGATGTCTTCGATTTTCTTGCGCACCTGATACCAGGTATCCGCCACCGTCTTCGGTGCCGTCGATCCCTTGAGGTACACGAAGACGGTGGACTCGCCGGCCTTGGTGTAGCTCTTCAGGTAGTCGAGATAAGGTGTTTCCTGAAGTTTGCGCTCCAGGCGCTCGGTTACCTGGTGCAGGGTGTCGTCGAGCGTGGCGCCAGGCCATCTCGCCTGCACCACCATGGTCTTGATGGTGAAAGTGGGATCCTCGTTGCGCCCCAGTTGCAGGTAGGCCCCAATGCCAAGGACCAGGACAGCGAGCATCAGATAGTAGACGACCGAGCGATGCGCGAGCGCCCAAGCGGAGAGATTAAAGCGGCTCATTGGGAACCTCCCAGCAGCCGGACGTTCTGGCCGGGCCGCAGCGCATGCACGCCGGCGGTCACCACGATTTCGCCGCTCTCGACCCCCCGCGATATCACGATGCGGGAAGAATCCTGTCGAAGCAGGTCGACGGTGCGAAGCGAGACTTGCTGCGTTTTGCCGTCGACGATCCAGACCGCCGGCCGGTCCCCTGCCGTCGTCAGGGCGGTTGCTGGCAGCTCTATGCCGCTCGCTACCTGCATATGCGTCTGACCGGTCACCGTTGCCCCAAGGCGCATCGCCTTCGGCCAGGCGCTGAGCCCAACTTTAACCCGATAGCTGCGGGTGACGGGATCGGCCTGTGGCGCCACCTCCCGGACCTGGCCAACGGCGCGCACCGATGGATCATCGGTCAGCGCGATGTCGATCGACGCGTCCGGGGCGACCTGGCGCATGAGGCTCGCGGGCACGTCGAATACCGCGTCGGCACCGTCACCGTGCGCGACCGTGACAATCGTCTGACCTGCCCTGACAACCTCCCCGGCCTCCGCACCGGTGGCGATCACGGCGCCGGACGAGTCGGCGACCAGTTTGGTGTAGCCGAACTGGTCCTGGGCCGTGTGCAATACGGCCGCCGTAGAATCCACCTGGGCTTTCGCGTTAAGATATGCCCTCTCGGCGGCATCGAACTGGGCCCGGGTGGTCCAGCCCTGCCCGAGCAGTGTCCTTTGACGCTCCAGGGTGTTGGCGGCTTCGTGGAGGGCCGCTTGCGCTGCTTCGTTCTGCGCCTGTGCGGCATGCAGCCCATCCTGCTGGGGCTGCGGATCGATTTCGGCGACAACGTCGCCCGGCTGGACCACCTGCCCCACACTGGCCTTGCGGCCAATCATCCGGCCGTCGATGCGGAAAGCAAGGTTCTCCTCGGTGCGTGCGCGGACGTGGCCCGTGAGCGACACGGGCTCCCCTTCCGTGCTGGCCGAGGCGACCACGGTCCGCACAGGGCGGGCCTCCGGTGGTGGCGGCGGCGCGGACGCACCAACGCACGCAAAGACGGCTAATCCCAAGCAGGCAATCGTGGATGCGGACTTCATGACAGACCCTCTGTTGTGGCCAGTCCGATGAAATTCGTCGCTGGCCCCGACAATTTCCGGCTTGCTTATATACATTCTTGCATGTATGTAAATAGGGAAAGTCGTGGATGTATGTAAAAATTGACGCAGAGGAAGGATTCACATGAGACGCACCAAGGCCGAGGCCGAACAGACACGCGAGGCCGTCTTGGCTGCGGCCATCGACGTCTTCCTCGAGCGCGGCGTGACCCGTGCTACCCTGGAACAGATCGCAAGTGCCGCAGGCGTAACGCGCGGGGCCGTCTACTGGCATTTCCGCGACAAGCAGGAGATATTCGCTGCGCTGGAGCGGCGAGCCAACATGCCGAACGAGGAGTTTGGCGACCGGCTTACGGCTCGCCTCGCCGGTCAGCCTGATCTTGATCCATTGCGCGAGCTGGCCGACGCAATCCGGGAGGGGCTGCAGGCATTCGAAACCCATCCGGAACGTTCCCGCATCCTTTCAATACTCTGGCTGCGTTGCGAATATTCCGAGGACATGCTGCCGGTGGTTACGCGTCAGCGGGAAGCGGACTTGGCGCTGCAGAAATTGTTCGAGTCCGTGATAGCACTCGCCGCAACCCGCGGCCGGCTCGCGCCTACCTTCTCACCAGAATTGGCCGCGCGCGCGCTCCTGCTTTTGGTCAATGGCTCGGTTCTCGATTGGCTCCGCGCTCCCGCACAGTTCGAGCTCACAGCAAGCACCATGCCAATGGTGGCCGGGTTTCTTGAGGCAATCAGCACGCCAAAAGCGCAACCAGCGGCCGATCAGGCGCGGCTTGCGTTGTTCCTCGGAGTATAACAATGACAGATGCGGTCAGCATTCGCGAGGTCAAATGTGCGAAAGCGGTACGTACCCGCCGCCGAGCACATGATGGCGAGTGGGCCTCTGACGGCCCCGTCGATAGTCGTCAGCCACGGCTGGTTGAGCAGCTGATTCTTCAAACGGATTCCACGATGCCCGGACGAGGCAACACCCGCGACTACACCGACAAGATGCTGCTCGCTGCTCTGCAGGAAGCGCAGACGACGGTACGCGCCTATGACACAAAGGCGCAAATCGTCGGCGTGGGCTACATCCTGGCGCTAAATCTGGTGCTCCATTTCGGCGATCTCCTGCCGACGCACGCGCCTCTCGGGCCACTGTTCTTCGCAGGCGTCTGGGGCGTTCTCATCATGCCGATTCTGCAGTTCGGGCAGGTGATTCACCCGAGCCGGGCCCGCGCGGAAAAGCATCTTGTCGCGAAGAAGTTCTGTGGCTCCGAGCAGCGCGTTTATTATGTCGACCCCAGCACATTCGCCAATCTCGGGGATTTCGTCCGCGAGGCGCTAACCTCCGATTGGACCTCGGTTCTTGCCGCCGAACTGCTCAAGGTGTCTCGAGTCAGGATCATCAAGCAGACGCGCTTCCGGCGCGCGCTGATGATGACCGTGGTCGCTTTCATCGTCCTCGCAGCCGATCAGTTTCTGCGCAGTCTGGCCGTCGTCCGATGAGAAGAAAACGTCACGCCTGGCCGGGGCTGAGGTTTCGTGTGCGTTGGTGGCGAGGCCTGCTTGTTCCCGCGATGCTGAGCCTGCTGATCGGCTGCGCCACTCGACCCGAAAACGTCTTTCAACCTCTCCCCTTTGCCGCCAGTGATGCTGCCCACGTCGACATGCTGGTCGCGACGACGCGCAAGCCATCGGACGATCGCGGCCAGCTCTATAGTGGCGATCGCGGAGCGGCGATCTCGCTCAACAGGATAGTCGTCTCCATTCCTCCCGACCGGAACCGCACGGTCGGAGAGATCCAGTGGCCTCTGCTCGTGAAAGCCGACCCCGAAAAGGAGTTTGCGGTACTCAGTGTCGACAAAATCGCTTCGCAACGCGCAGTTCTCGAGTGGGTTCGCAAGAATCGCAACGGCAAGCGGAAGGTGCTTATCTTCGTGCATGGCTTCAACAACACATACGCCGAGGCCGTCTTCCGCTTCGCCCAGATCGTTCACGATACCGGAACCGATGCAGCGCCGATTCTCTTCACATGGCCGTCGCGCGGGGATCCATTCGACTATCTCTATGACAAGGAAAGCACCAACTACTCACGGCGCGCCTTGGAAGACCTGATCCTCCAGGCCACAAGAAGCCCCGACGTCGCCGACGTGACGATCCTGGCTCACTCAATGGGCGCATGGCTGACGGCCGAGGCGCTGCGCGATATCGCCATGCGCGATCAGACCATCCCGACGAAAGTTAGGAACGTGGTTTTCGCGTCGCCGGATATCGACATCGACGTGTTTCGCCGTCAGTTCATCGAGATGGGCGCGACCCGACCGCATTTCACGATCTTCACGTCGACCAACGACAAGGCCCTGCAGGTCTCCCGGCTGCTTTCGGGAGGAGTTCGACGCGTCGGTGGAACCGATCTGAGGCCATACGCTTCCGTGCTCGAAGAGCTTGGCGTTTCGGTTATCGACACCAGCGACGTCACACCCCGCGATCCACTCGGCCACAGCGCGTTTGCCGATACCCCCGGCATTGTGCGCCTTCTTGGACAACGGCTGGCAGGACAAAGCCTGGCCGGAGAAGAGGCGACTTATGCGGATAAGATCGGGGTGGCGACCGCCAATTTTGCCGGTTCGGCAGCGCGGGTGGCCATTGCTGCCCCAGCCGCGGTCATCAGCCCCAAGGCTCGCGAGATTTTGAAACGGGAGCTTTCCTCAAAAGGGGGCCAGATAGTGGACGGGCAGATTTCCTACTGAATGTCGAGCGTGGCTGCATGCGAATTAGTGATCCGAGCATACCGTTGAGAGTGAACGATGGCCCTTTTCAGCATTGCGAGGAATGATCCTTTAGCCGATGAAAGATTGCCGATCATTCGAGCCGGCACGGCGGCGTGTCGCCGGTATGGGCCGTCGAAAACGACAGTCGCCGACATCGCTCGACTGCTTGGAAAATCTCCCGCAACGCTGTATCGAACATTCCCCTCGAAGGCGGAGATATGGGACGCCATCGCAGCGGATTTCTATGAAAGTGACCTCTGCTTCGAGCCATCCAGTGCAGGCCACTTGACGCGCGCAACAGAGCAACTGAAAGAAACAATGCTTGGCCACCATCGCTTGCTGCTGAAGGCCCAGCAGAGCGAACCGCAAATGTACGGTCTGATTGCCCTCACCGCGAGCAGCAACTGGCCGTCGTACAGACAATATCGAAATCGGCTTCAGG
The DNA here is from genome assembly GCF_053714275.1 of Mesorhizobium sp. Arg314. Taxonomy (NCBI): domain Bacteria; kingdom Pseudomonadati; phylum Pseudomonadota; class Alphaproteobacteria; order Hyphomicrobiales; family Phyllobacteriaceae; genus Mesorhizobium; species Mesorhizobium sp. Arg314. Next base: position 171,729 of record NZ_JBSKBP010000008.1, read on the forward strand.
GCCTCGTGGGAGAGCTTATTCGCGCCGGCGTTGGCGCAAAGGAGTTCCAACGGACAGATCCGCGCGCTGCCGCCTCCTGCTTATGCGCCTCGCTCGTCGTCTTGTGGGACCCCAGACTTGTCAGTGCAACGCCTCCGAACCATTGCGAGATTTCAGCTCAGGAACTCGTTTCCTTCGCGATTGATGCGTTGCGGTGACTGCGTAGGCGCCTGTCGATCATGCGAAATAGGCCCACGGGCAGCACATGCAATACACTGACCTCTGCCTTGCTGGAGTTCCGAGTTCCAACAGTTAGGTCGTGCTTGCGGTTAAGTGGCGTTAATCCGCGTCCAGGAACGGTGTAAATTCGGGCGGAGCAGTTGCGAGCAATGGGACGACCACTCAGCAAACTAGCTGTCGCAACAGATAACAAGGATGCGGAAGCTCAGTCTGCTATTGGAGGATACGAAGCTGATCTCAACGGCAGATATGCGCGCAAAGCTGCCATTCCTCACGCGCGAGCAGCTGGATACCGGCCAATGGCGGCCCGCAAAAACCTGCATAGGCTTGGGACCAAGGCGCTGCCTGTCCAGGCGAGGTTGATCGGATTGAGAGGCCCGCCCCTGTAGCATTTACTTCTACCGATCATGGATCGTTGTCGCGGCCGCGTAACAAACTGCGTAACACACGTCACGAAAAGATTAAAGTTTTCAATGCTATAGCGACAAAATCGAATCCCGCTCTCTCCGCCATTTGCCGACGATTGCACGCCGCGGCGCGATGTTCTGCGAAAATTGCTACCTAGCACCGCCGATTGCCGCAGGGGCTTGGCACGCTCTATGCCATATTTGGCGCGTCCGGGCGGCGCGCGCCGGCCCGTATCGGCAACCGCGCGATCTCCCACCCCGCTTTTTCCTCGGCGATGCGGATTTCATGAGCGCTTTGCAGGTTGAGCCAGAACTGCGGCTCGGTGCCGAACCAGTGCCCGAAGCGCAAGGCAGTGTCGCCGGTCACGGCACGCTTGCCGGCGATGATCTGGCTGACCCGGTTCGGCGGCACATCGATCTGCCGCGCGAACTCGGTCGGCGTGACGCCCAACGCGTTCAATTCTTCCTTCAGGACTTCGCCGGGGTGAACGGCTCTCATGAACATGGCCTGACCTCCTTTCCTCAGTGATAGTCCAAGATTTCAACATTGCCCGGCCCAATCTGACCGTCCGGCCATTCGAAACAGATGCGCCATTGCTGGTTGATGCGAATGGAGTATTGTCCGGCACGATCCCCCTTGAGCATTTCCAGCCGGTTTCCCGGCAGGGCGCGAAGCGTATCGAGCGAGAGCGCCGCGTTCAGGATCGACAGCCGCCGGGCGGCCTGATCTTCAAAACCCTGAAAAGCTTTGACGAACTCCCCCTTCGCAAACTGCTCCGTCATTTTGTCTCGATAGCTCAGGATCATGCATCGTCAATCCTAGAAAAATTGACGTTGTACGTCAAGCGTCAGTCACCGCGCCGGCAGGCCTATCCGCAAGAACGACCCCATGACGCAGAGTGACCACGCTATAACCAATCGCATAGGTGCCACGGGCGCACGTCGTCTCTCAGATTCGAACATGGCCTACGGCGTAAGGTTCGAACTGCGACAACACATTTTTCGGCTCTGTCCTTCCTGTTGCGCGGTACCGATAGCGTCGCGACGATTCCAAGCCATGCGGCACACGCGCTCTGCGACCTTGGAATATTTGCAGCGTCGCCCTGCCCACTGCCATTCCCACGCTATGCGTTTGGTGTGAGTTGGCGTTTTGATACCGTCCGAAACCCGCCTGCCATGCAGATACGAGATTTGATTATCGAGACATTCGAGGCTCACGAGAGGGCTATGGCGTAGACGAATTGCCCGTCTTCATCGTTCGTGGTCCGCCAGTCAAACAAGCGCTGTAATTGATGATTGACCTGACGCTTTTTCAGTGCCTTGCCATCTTAATCTCAAAGCATCGCTAGCTTCTTTTAATTCACTTTCTGGGCGAGAGATAGGCCAGCTGCCGCCCACCAGGCGCTGAACGCCTGACGAAGCTGTCAGCCCTGCGGATGGACCTGCGGCAGAGCCGCGTCGAGCGAGCGTTCGAACGCATCGACCAGCGCGTCGATCTGCGCCTCGGTGATGATCAGCGGCGGGCAGAAGGCAATCGCGTCGCCCATGTTGCGCGAGATGACGCCGTTCTGTTGCAGGAAGCCGTTGACCAGTGCGCCGAGCGCCGCTGGCTTGCCCCAAGGCGCCTTGCTTGCCTTGTCTGCCACAAGCTCGACTGCCGCGATGAGACCGACACCGCGCACTTCACCCACCAGCGGATGCGAGGCGAGCTTGCGCAGCCTTGCCTGCAGATGCGCACCGACCTTGCTTGCATTGCCGACAAGGTCACGCTCCTCGATCAGCTTGATGTTCTCAAGCGCGACGGCCGCGGCGACCGGATGACCGCCGCCCGTGAAGCCGTGGCCGAAAGTGCCGATGCGGTCGCTCTCGTCGGCGATCGGCTCGAACACATGATCGTTGATCAGCAGCGCCGAGATCGGCAGGTAGGAGGAGGAGATCTGCTTCGACAGCACCATGATGTCGGGCTTCATGCCGAAGGTCTGCGAGCCGAACATCTCACCGGTCCGGCCGAAGCCGCAGATGACCTCGTCGGCCACAAGCAGGATGCCGTATTTCGACAGCACCGCCTGGATCTTTTCCCAATAGCCGGCGGGCGGAACGACGACACCGCCGGCGCCCATGATCGGCTCGCCGATAAAGGCGGCGATCGTTTCAGGCCCTTCGGCAAGGATCAGCTTTTCCAGATCGTCGGCGAGCCGCGCGGAGAATTGTTCCTCGCTCTCGCCGGGCTCAGCGTCGCGCCAGTGATGCGGCGTCGACGTGTGCAGGATGTTGGCGATCGGCAGGTCGAAGGAAAGATGGTTGTTGGGCAGGCCGGTCAGGCTCGCCGAAGCGATGGTGACGCCATGATAGCCGCGCTTGCGGCTGATGATCTTCTTGCGCGCCGGCTGGCCGAGCGCGTTCGAGCGATACCAGATCATCTTGATCGCGGTATCGCTGGCCTCGGAGCCGGAATTGGTGAAATAGGCCTTGCTCATCGGCACCGGCGCCATCTGCACCAGCTTCTCGGCCAGGTCGATCAGCGGTGAATGCGCCTTCGAGCCGAAGTCGTGATAGAAGGGCAGCTTCGACATCTGCCTTGTCGCCGCTTCGACCAGCCGCTTTTCCGAGAAGCCCACGGCAACGCTCCACAAGCCCGCCATCGCCTCGATATAGCGGTTGCCGGCGATGTCCTCGACATAGATGCCGTCGCCCTTTTCGATGACCAGCGGACCGGTTTCCTGATGCTTGCGGGCGTTCGTATAGGCATGCAGGTGGTAGCGGATATCGCGGGCTTCGGGCGAATTCGGTCTGACGTCCATCATGGTGGCTCCAGTTGCAGGCGTCCAAAGCGGAAATAGGACGGGGCTTCCTCGTTGAGAAATCCGAAAGTTCCGCCTTGCATTGTGGCGGTTGATGCCTCATCGCGCAGGCTGATCGCAAGGGCCGTGATGTCGAGATCGATAGCGCCAACAAGCCTCGACCTGTCGCGGCAACGATGGTGCAGCAGGATCAGAGCATGGAACAAGTCGATTGCATCATCGCGGGCGCTGGCGTGGCTGGTCTGGCCATTGCGAGCAGATTGGCCGCGCAGGGCCTCGATACCCTGATCCTCGAGGCCGCGGACGCCATCGGCACCGAAACGAGTTCACGCAACTCCGAAGTCATCCACGCCGGCATCTATTACCCGCAAGCCTCGCTGAAGGCCCGTCTGTGCGTGGCGGGACGCGACATGCTCTACCGCTACTGCGCCGACCGTTCGATCCGCCACCGTCGCTGCGGCAAGCTGATCGTCGCGACCGACGAGACACAGGAGCCGGTGCTGGCCACCATTCGCGCCAACGCCGCGGCCTGCGGTGTCGGGGACTTGCGATCCCTCTCCGCCATGGAGGCGCAAGGATTGGAACCGGCGCTGCATTGCACCGCGGCGCTGCTCTCGCCCTCGACCGGCATTGTCGACAGCCACGGGCTGATGCTTGCCCTGCTTGGCGATGCCGAGGAGAGCGGCGCGATGCTCTCGCTCAACACCCGCATCGTCTCCGGCCGTGTCGAGGCGGGCAGGATCGTGCTGCGGACCATGGACACGGCGAGCGGCGAGCAGTTCGAGATTGCCGCATCGCGCCTCATCAACGCGGCCGGCCTCGGCGCTATCGCCTTGGCAGGCTCGCTCGAAGGGTTTGGCCGGCAGTTCCTGCCGACGCTTCGCTACGCCAAGGGCAATTATTTCTCGGTTGCCGGGCGCGCGCCCTTTTCACATCTTGTCTATCCCGTGCCCGAGCCCGGCGGGCTCGGCGTCCATCTTACCCTCGACCTTGCCGGCACCGCCCGTTTCGGACCGGACGTCGAGTGGACGGACACTCTCGACTATCGCGTCGATCCGGCGCGCGGCGAGCGCTTCTATGCCGCGATCCGCAAATACTGGCCCGATCTGGCCGACGGCAGCCTGCAGGCGGCCTATAGCGGCATCCGGCCGAAACTCTCCGGCCCGGGCGACGCCAACAGCGATTTCGTCATCCAGGATGCCGCGACGCACGGCATCGACGGCCTGGTCAACCTGTTCGGCATCGAAAGTCCCGGCCTGACCTCCAGCCTGGCGATTGCCGATCAAGTGGCACGCATCCTCACGCCGGCGACGCGTTGACCGACAGCCAGAGGCAGGCAAGCTTCGAACCTGCTTTCCAACCCCTAATCCTTCGCGCAGCACGAGGTTTCGCCGTACCGGGGATTGGCCACGCTGCGCCGCAAGAACGGCGCGGCGTGGGATCGCGAAACGATCGACGTCGAGCCCAGGTCCGTTTATCTCATGGCCGGCCCAGCACGAAACGAGTGGGAACACAGCATCCCGCCGGTCGAACGACACCGCTATTCCGTCACCTTCCGGACAATACGCGCCTCTTGAGTTGCCGCATCGACGACTATCCGGGAACCATCGTCCGGTCCGGAGGGTTGTGTCGTCAGATTTCCAGATGGAAAGGAAAGACGATGCGCACCTTGACCATGGTCCTGACGCTGTCGGCAATGGCACTGGCGCAGCCGGCTTCGGCTCAACTCGCCGATCCCCAGCCACAGGCCCCGCCGCCGGCCCAGGAGCCCGCCCCCGATCAGGCCCAACCCGGTCAGGATAATGCCGACCAGAGCGTCACCAACATTGTCGTGGTGGCGATCGAGGACCTGCCTTCGGAGGTGAAGGCGCAGGCCGAAGCCATAGTCACCAGGACGACTGCCAAGGAGCTGGCCAAGCTGCAGAGCTCGGTCGATGCCTCACCCGAGGCAACGTCGGTCCTGCGCGCCAACGGCCTCAACTCGACACAGGTCGTTGCCGCCAACATCGACGGTGACGGCACACTGACGTTGATCATCCAGATGACCGCATGACCGGCCGCGCGCGACCTGCGGTTCGGGTTATGGCGATCTCCACAAGAGCGACGCCGGGCCGCAGCACAGGAAAAAGGGAGTGCGGAGAACCAGTCTGGTCTCCGTCGCTCCCAGCAAGATCTCGAACCGGTGCGGTCCCGTGCATTGTGACACGGCTAATACATGAACACCGCTCTCAGCCAGGCAAGAATGCCTGCGCCCGGAGAGATCGCCGCGCGCACCCGCGACGCCGCCCAGCGTGCCGGCATGTTGGCGCCGACATGGCAATGGCAGACGACCTCATGCAGCTGCCAGTCGCTCATTTCGAAGAAGCGCTTGGCTTCGCCGTAAGTGTCGTCGTGCAAGCCTTGCGCGCGAAAGATCGGATCCGCGAAAGCGACGGCGATCGCCGATCCGTCGGTACGCATTCTTTCACGCATGTCGGGTGAGGTGTATTCGGTGCCTGCGAGCGCCGTGAGGCGGCTCGGACTTTGTTCGAGAAGTTGCGCCCAGCGCTCGAGGCGCTGACCGCGATTGGCGATGAGAGCCGGTGCTTCGGCTTGAACGTCGGCAACGGCGTTGATTTGGTCAAGGGTTTGGTGCTTCACGGCCGTCTCCTGTCTCGACAGATGATCACCCGCCCGCAATGGGAACTAAGGCGCCGACCGACGCCGGCAAGAGCCGAAACAGGCGCGCAGAATCATTTGATCGTTACTTGTCGCCGCCAGCGCGCGGCCAGATCGTGCTGGAACCATCCGCGGGCGCGACCGTTCTGCCAGCTTGCGCCGCCGATCGCTCCCGACGAAGCGTCTGAATGCGGCGATCACCTCCATCATTTCAGGTCGGGCATCATTTCAGGTCGGGCAGGACATCCCTCATGTTGGGATCGCAGCAGAGCTTGCCGAGGCACCGAGCGGAAGGAAAACGCGATGGCCATTCTCCCCAATCCGGACCCGTCTCCGACGCCGGTGCCCACGCCGCCGCCCATCCCTGAACCGAAGCCGATGCGCGAGCCGGATCCGGATCGGCTGCCCGACGAGGAGCCGATCCCAAATCCCGATGAGAATGACGCGCCGCCCAAGCATTCCGCAACAATGCAGCGCTGGCCTATCTCGCCGACCATGGCGATATCGCCAAGAAGTGGATGCGCGCCACGATCAAGGCGACCGAGTGGGCCGCCGAGCGTCCCGAAGAAGCCGCCGAGCCCCCGGCAACACAGCGACGGACGCCGAGTTCAACATATGGATCGACCCGCACGCCGCGCAGGTTGTGCTGCCGTCTGGTATCCCGATGACAATGTTCGGCCTCGATGTGACGCGCCATGCAACACTGACAAAGGCGCGGTTCGACCAGCTCGAGCGCGACGCCACCCCGATCATGAGAACGGCAATAGCCATGATGCGCCACTATGGCAGCGGCGACGCCAGCCTGCACGACCCTTGCGTGACCGCCTTCCTTATCGACCGCACCCTGTTCGAAGGCGCGGATGCGGTGATCGCCGTCGATTGCGATCAATCCGGCGCTTATGGCCGCACGTGGGCAAAGCTGGTTGAGAACGGCGCCGCCGATGGCCTGCCGGTTTGCCACGTGACAACCGAGGTGGACGACGAGCGGCTGTTCCAGCTCATCGACCAAAGGCTAAGGCTGCTATAGTTCCGGGCGCCGGCACGCAAAGGTGGCGATCGAGGCGGAAGAACCCTGGATCTCCAGACGGTAGCCCGCCTTGAGCCTCCGTCCCTATCATTTCGCAGATGCGCTGCCATCATCGACGTTGGGCAATTCAAGCGCGGAGCGCAGCAGGCCAACGTCCCGCTGGTAGAGCGTCGAATAGTCGATTGGCGCGAGCAGGTCGGTGCCAGGCTGGAAATCCGCGATGCGTTTGTTGAAGGGCACCGCACCGCAACCGGGAACCAGGCAGTCGTGCTTTCCTTTCGGACACTGGCTGAAGGAACAGAGCCGGCCGAGGTAGCGGTCACTTACGGGCTCGAACAGGAAGATGTCGAGTTGATTGCTGACGATACTGATGCCTACGCCCGCCTCGAACGCCTGCCGCAGCGCCGCGGCGCCGGCGCGGCGCAACTCGCCAAGCCGCTGCTGCGAATCGACCCAGACAGCCAAGTCGAGATCGCCACACTCGTGCCAGACCTCGATGCCTGCGCGACGGAACTCGCTGAATCTGGGGATCTCCTTCCAGAGCGGCTTCGCCACCGAGCCAATGACAGCAATCGCCTGTATCTCAGGGAATGCCATCCAGGCCTTCGCGACGACATCGGCCGCCATGCGGAACTCGTGCTGTCTTTTCAGAAGATAACGATTCTGGCTTTCGATCTCGGACCGCCGCATGGGTTCATCCCAAGAGCTTCATCAAGTTGCGTTTGCTCCTTAAGCGGAGCTGACCAGCGTATCGGGGCCTTTCGACCGCAGGTATTGTCGGATCCCTTCCGCGTCCGTCCCGGCGGTTTTCAGCATTCCGCGCCAAGGCGACCGCGACCATATGCTTGCAGAATCCCGTGTCCCCGAAGGCCGGGCAAGAACAGCTTCCCGCGATTTCGAAGTCTCGTCCGGTAACTTCCGTGCGGTATTCCTCGCTGCCGGCAACTTGCGCAAGCGCGCGCCAGCTGTCGATGGAGAGTATCTCCACATGGCCGTTGAGATGATAAGCTTCGCCGCGCGCAAATACCTTTTCGCCTGCGAGCTTGCGCAAGGCGGCGACGTCGAAGCGCCTCAGGCTCGAGTTCATTCTTCCCAGCACCGACTCTTCCATGACAGCCTGTAAGCGATCGTAGGCACCTGCCTCAACTCGTCAAGTACGTGGCTGGCTCGCCCTCACCCAAACCGCGCCGGCGTCCACGCCCCCCGGCCGACTCCACCACCGCCGCCACGAACATCACACCGCGATCGTGGCATGGCACCGGCGATCGCAGCACTTGCGCTCTTCGCCTTCGTCTATCACTGGAACAGCTATCTTTGGCCGCTCACCGTGCTGCAGGGCAATGCTGACGCCTATCCAATCGTCATCAGCCTGAGCCGGTTGCTCAGCTACAATCGCGGCGCCGTCAACACCGGCTTGGGTGATGGCCGGCGCCACGCTCGCCGTGCCGCCGCCACTGATCCTGTTCGCCTTCCTCCAGCGCTTCTTCGTCGATTCGACCGTCGGCTGGTGATCAAGGGCTAGCCTATGCGGCGTTCCGACGGCCAGCGCGCAACTCCGGTCAAGTGCGGAGCATTGTCATCGTGCCGCGTTGCGCCACGCGGATACGACATCCGGGATTGACGCTCATCCGCTCTCGCTGCAATGTCTATTAACCAGCTGTTAACCCTGCGGCGGCTGAGATCGGGGGCAATTTGGAACCGTTTCTGGACGCAAATCTCCTGAATTGGGATGATCGCGCCGAGTTGCACGCGACCGACAGAACGGGCAGCTACCGCATCGAGAATGTGCTGTCTGGTGGATCCAACCTCTATGAGCTGGAAACGCGCGAGGTTGGTGACATTTTCGGCAAGGACATCGTCCATCTGCAATGTCACATCGGGCTCGACACGATCAGCCTGAGGAATCTCGGCGCTGGCAGCGTGACGGGCCTGGATTTTTCACCAAAGGCAATCGCTGCGGCGCGAGATTTCGCCTCCAAGGCGGGCAGCGACGTCCGTTTCGTCGAAGCGCCGCTATACGAGGCTGTCGAAGCGCTCGACCGGACCTATGACATCGTCTACGTCACCTGGGGATCGGTGAACTGGCTCGACGATGTCTTCCGTTGGGCCCGAGTGGTAGCCGATCTTTTGCGGCCCGGCGGCCGGCTCTATATGGCCGAAGGCCATCCCTTGATGTTCCAGTGCAACCGCAAGGCTGCCGCGCTCGAGTTGAAGGACGATTGGCGAACGCCTATAGCGCGACCGCTCGTCTGGAACGAGAAGCTGACCTATACCGGCGACGAGCGCACCTTGAAGCATCCTCGCTACTACGAATGGATTCATCCGATCAGCGACGTGGTGAACGCCTTGATCGCTGCGGGGCTATCACTCGATTTCCTCAACGAGCACGACACAGTTTCCTGGCAGCACTTTTCATTCGCGGTAAGGGCCGGCAAGGATATGTACGGCCTTCCCGACAACGCTCCCAAGATTCCGATGGCCTATTCAATCGGGGCAACCAAGCGCGGTGTCGGGACGTATCGGGTCGTCCAGAAGAAGGTCGATAGCCACTAATGCATGTCGCCCAGAAGTGTACGCGGTTCTGGGACAACGACATGCATAAAAACAAGGACTTAAAGCGCGTCGCCTGAATCCGTTTCAGCGCGACGCGCTTTAATTTCGCATACGGCAAGTTCTGGTGCGTTCTGCGCGCACCAGTGTCCGACGGCGGAAAATTTTTAAAGATCGTGAAGGCTAAAATTAAGTTATTGCGAACTAATATTTCCTCGGCGAGGCTCGCTCCGAGAGCCTGAAAGCACAGGGAACCACGCTTTATTGGCTTTTTTCGCCGATATGTTCGCCCGCGTGAAGGGGGGCGTTTTTTCACCGGCGAGGATTCCGGTGGCGATCGCGGTTGCGGTTATTGCCGTTTGCGCGGTGTTCGCCGACCATCAAAACAAGATCGTTTCGGATCAGGTCGACCGCGCGGACGTCCTGGCCAAGGTCAATGTCGTTCGTGCCAAGCTCGAAGGGAAGATCAACGGCAACCTTCAGCTGGCGCGAGGACTGGTCGCGGCAGTCACGACCGAACCCTACATGGGACAGCAACGTTTCGCTGAGCTTGCCAGCAGACTGTTCAACGAAGAGTCCCAGCTTCGCAACATTGCCGGCGCGCCCGACCTGGTCATTTCCCTGATGTACCCGATGGCCGGCAACGAGAAAGCCATCGGCCTCGATTACCGCAAGAACGACCAGCAGCGTGCGGCGGCGCTGCGTGCGCGCGACGAGCGCAAGCTCATTCTCGCCGGCCCGGTCGATCTGGCGCAAGGAGGACAGGCGTTCATCGGCCGATTTCCGGTATTCGTTAAAAGCGCGGGCAACACCGAACGGTTCTGGGGCATCGTTTCCGCTGTCGTCGACGTGCAGCGCCTCTACCAGGCGAGCGGTCTTCTCGACAAGAATCTCGGGATCGACATCGCCCTCATCGGCAATGACGCCCTTGGTGAGAAAGGAATGCAGTTCTTCGGTAGCGAACGGGTCGTCAAAAGCGATCCGGTGATGGCCGACGTTCTTTTTCCATCAGGCTCCTGGCAGATCGCTGCTGTTCCCAAGGGCGGTTGGCCCGCCACACCCGCCAACGCCTGGCGGCTCCGGGCGATCATGGCGGCAGCAGCGGCGCTGATTTTGATTCCCTTCCTGGCAGCGGGCCGCCTGATCAATGAAAGACAGCGTAACTACTGGGAACTGAACCGGCTGTCGCGACGGCTGGAACTTGCTCTGGAGGCGTCGGCCATCGGAGTGTGGGAGCATGACCTCGAGACCAATCACCTCGCGTGGGACGATCGTGTCAACGAAATATACGGCAGAGAGGCCGATGGCGGGGAACGCGGATATCGGGACTGGGCCGGGGCGATTCATCCTGCCGATCTGCCGGGTGCGCTTGCAGACTTCGACAAGGCCGCGGCCGAGCGGGGCACATATTCATCGGAATACCGGATTGTCCGTCCGGACGGCGAAATTCGTCACGTCCGCTCCAGGGCGATCTTCTACCAGACCGCAAGCAATTCGCCGCGAATGGTCGGCGCGGAGTGGGACGTGACGGCAGACGTTTTGCTGAACACCGATCTGGTTCGCGCAAAACAGCTGACCGAGTCGAAAAATACGGAACTTGAATCTGCCAAGGCGCGCATAGAACACGTCGCCCTGCACGATTCGCTGACGGATTTGCCCAATCGGCGTTACCTGGACCAGGTACTGGAAGACTATGCGGCAAAGGCCAGGCTCAGCGGTGGCTACGCGGCGCTGCTTCACGTCGATCTGGACCGCTTCAAGCATATCAACGATACGCTCGGCCACGCGGCGGGCGACGCAATGCTGGTGCACGCATCATCCGTTCTCCAGTCCAATGTCGGCGACCGCGGTTTCGTCGCTCGGGTTGGAGGAGACGAATTCATCGTGCTCTGCACGGTGCATGACGATGTCGGCCAGGCGGCCGTGCTTGCCGACCGCATTATCGAACAGATGCGCAGACCCGTTTACTACCACGGCCACCAATGCCGTTTCGGCGTCAGCGTCGGAATTGCGATCGACAATGGTAAAGATGCCGATGCCAGGCAGTTGCTGGTGAACGCCGATATCGCGCTCTACCGGGCAAAGCGGCGGGGCCGCAACCGGCATGAATTCTTCAGTGGCGAGCTGCAAAGCGAAATCGTCAACACGAAGAGAATAGCCGACGAGATTCTGGCCGGTCTCGAGCGAAACGAATTCGTCGCATTCTACCAGCCTCAATTTGACGCGAAGACGCTGGAGATCGTGGGCGTTGAAGCGCTGGCGCGGTGGAAACATCCAGAGAGGGGAATTCTGGCGCCTGAGGTCTTCCTGAAGACTGCCGAAGAACTGAACGTCGTCTCGGTGATAGACCGGAAAGTCCTCCAGCAATCGCTACTGGATTTCGAAGCGTGGTCCGCCGAGAAGATTGGCATTCCGCGCGTGTCAGTCAACGTTTCGGCGCGGCGCCTGCAGGATGAGCAACTCCTGAAAAGCTTGCGGGACCTCAACATCAGGAAGGGAACCTTTTCCTTTGAGCTCGTCGAATCGATCTTCCTCGACGACAACGACGATCTGGTCACGTGGAACGTCGAGCAGATCAAGCAACTCGGCATCGACATCGAAATTGACGATTTTGGCACCGGCTATGCGTCCATTGTCAGTTTGCTCAAATTGCAACCGCGCCGCTTGAAGATAGATCGCCAGTTGGTGGATCCTATCGTGAACTCGCCGCAGCAAAGGCAAGTCGTCTCCTCGATCATCGAGATCGGCAAATCCCTGGGTATCGAAATTATTGCTGAAGGCGTGGAAACGATGAAGCACGCACGTCTGCTCAAGGGGCTAGGCTGCGACATATTGCAAGGCTACGCATTCGGGCGCGCGATGGATCCCGAAGGATTGAGGAGCTTTGTTCGTTCTCGTCGGTTGCGCGTCGCAAGTTGATCCTGTTCGAAATCTCCGGCCGCCATTCGCTTGCGGCGCGGTTCGCATGCCTCACCCGAACCTCGCCGCCGTCCACGCCCCACCCGCCGCGTTCGACTCCACCGCCGCCACCACGAACTTCACGCCGCGCGCGCCATCGACGACATCGGGCACCTGCGCCACGCGCCCCGCATCGACCGCTCCGCCCGAGCGATGCGCGCGGATGATGTCGGCGGCGTCGCGGTAGAAATTGGCGAAGGCCTCGATGTAACCCTCCGGATGCGCGGCCGGCATGCGTGACACGCGCCGAGCCTCCGCTGTCGAGCCATGGCCGCCGCGCACCAGCGTGCGCGTTTCCTCGCCATAGGGCGAGAAGCGCAGTTCCTCCGGCCGCGAGCCCGACCATTCGAGACCGGCCTTCTCGCCATAGATGCGCACCGAGAGATCGTTGTAGTGGCCGGGCGAGGTCTGGCTGGCGAGGATCGTGCCGCGCGCTCCGCCCGTCCAACGCAGCAAGACATGCGCGTTGTCGTCGAGCCGCCGCCCCGGCACGGCCGTGAAGAGATCGGCGGAAACCGCCTCGGCCTCGAAACCGGAGACGAAGCTTGCGAGGTTGAAGGCGTGAACGCCGATATCGGCGAGCACCGCCGATTGCCCGGCGCGCGCCGGGTCGGTGCGCCATTCCGCCTGCTTCTGGCCTTCGGCGTCGATCGGCTTGGTCAGCCAGTCCTGGATGTAGGCGCCGTGCGCGGACACGATGCGGCCAAGCTCGCCCGCCGCCACCATCTCGCGCGCCTGGCGCACCATGGCGTAGCCGGTATTGTTGAGCGTGACGACAAAGCGTCGCTTTCTCGCTTTGGTCAGCGCCACCAGCGCTTGCGCCTCGCCAAGCGTCGTAGACAGCGGCTTGTCGCAAATGACGTCGATGCCGGCTTCGAGGAAGGCGGTCGCGATCGGCGCATGCAGATGGTTGGGCGTGACGATGACCACCGCCTCGATGCCGTCCGGCCTTGCCGCTTCGGCTTTCGCCATGGCGTGGTAGTCGGCATAGCTGCGCTCGGGCGCGATGCCGATCTCGGCGGCGGAGGCCGCGGCATTGCCCGGATCGGAGGACAGCGCGCCCGCGACCAGCGCGATCTGGTCATCGAGCCGCATGGCCAGCCGATGCACGGCGCCGATGAAGGCATTGCGGCCGCCTCCGACCATGCCGACACGGAGACGTTGACGCGACATACCATCGGCGGTTGCATAGACCATGATTGCGATTATTCTCCCCAAGGTTCGCTGTAGAGGTCGGCGCCGGTATTTGCCGCAACGGACCACTATTGTTTTCGAATGATATTTCTATTTTTTGTTTTGTAAAACGATTGTGCCGCGTTAGCTTTTTGCACAGGTCCAGCTAGAGCATGATCCCGAAAAGTGGGAACCGGTTTTCGGAAAAGATCATGCTTCAGCAAGCGGGCCGCATCCGGAGGGTAGGGATCGGATGACGCTTCCGATGGTTGGGATCACAATGAGGCATATCCTATGAGCGACCATCACGGAGCGACCGACGAACCGTCTGCCCATAGCCTGGAGACGGCGGCGAGAAAGCGAAGCCGCTCGCTGGCGGCGCTGGGTTACACCAAGCCGCAAACCTACGAAGAATTGCGGGCGGTGCTTTCGTCAGGCACGGTGCATTTTCCGAAACGGCTTCGTCAGGTCGCGATCTTCCTCTGGCAGCATCCGAGCGAGGTAGCGCTGGGCACCATCGCGCAGGTGGCGGATCAGGCCGGCGTGCAGCCCTCGACGCTGGTGCGCTTCGCGCAGATCTTCGGCTATTCCGGCTTTTCCGATTTCCAGCTCCTGTTCAAGGACCGCATGAAAGGCTCCTGGCCGGATACGCAAGGCAGCCAGGAAAAGGCGGCGGAACCCAACGCACACCTGCATTTCCTCAACGGCCTGGTCGGCGCCTCGCAGGCCTCGCTCGGGCGCATCGGTAACACATTCGACATCGACAGTTTCGAGACGATGATCGACCATCTGGCGGCGGCGGAGCTGATCTATGTGATCGGCAGCAAGCGTGCCTTCCCCGTCACCACCTATCTGTCTCTTACACTTTCGCAGCAGGGCGTGCGCAATGTGCTGGTCGACAATGTCGGCTCGACCGCGCTCGACCAGGTCGGCTGCATAAGCCAGCGCGACGCGGTGCTTGCGGTCTCCTTCAGCCCTTACAATTCGATCACGCCCGACCTCGTCGCCGTCGCGCATGAGCGCAAGGCGCGCATCGTCACCATCACCGACAGCACCTTTTCGCCGCTGGTAAAACTCTCCGACACCTGGCTGGAAGTGGTCGAGCAGGACTTTGGTGGTTTCCGTTCGCTTGCCGCCTCGCTGGCCGTCGGCATGGCCTTGGTCCACGGCGTCGTCGCGCAGCGGACAGGCTGACCGGAGCAATTGACTATCGGGAACTGTCGTTCCATATTTGAAAAAATAGAAACTTTGTTCCGGGAGGAGGAATGGAGGTTCGTCTCGACGGAAAGGTGGTGCTGGTCACCGGCGCGACGCAAGGCATCGGCCGGGCGATCGCCGAGATCGCCGCGCGCTCGGGCGCTGCCGGACTGCTGATCACCGGCCGGGACCAGAAGCGCGGCGACGCTGCCGCTGCCGAGCTCTCGGCGATGGGCACTGCCGCCGCCTTCGCTGCTGCCGACCTCGGCGATCCCGAAGCCCCGCCGCGCCTGACACAAGCCTGCATCGAACGCTTCGGCCGCATCGACGGCCTGGTCAACGCCGCCGGTCTGACCGATCGCGCCTCTTTCATCGATGCCACGCTCGACGATTGGTCGTCGGTGTTTGCCGTCAACGCCCGCGCGCCCTTCTTCCTGATGCAGGCGGCGATCGCCGACATGAAGAAGCGCAGACAGGGCGGCGCCATCGTCAACATCCTGTCGATCAACGCGCATTGCGGCTCGCCGGACCTCGCCGTCTATTCCGCCACCAAGGGCGCACTGGCGACGCTGACCAAGAACGCCGCCAATGCGCATCGCTTCGACCGCATCCGTGTCAACGGCATCAATGTCGGCTGGACCGACACGCCGGCCGAACGCACCATGCAGGCCGACACGCTCGGTCAGGGTCCGGGCTGGCTTGACGCGGCCAATGCGATGCAACCCTTCGGCCGGTTGTTCTCCGTTATCGACATAGCCAACCTTGCCGTCTTCCTGCTTTCCGACGCGGCCGGTCCGATGACCGGCACGCTGGTCGACCAGGAGCAATGGGTGATCGGGGCCAACCGGTGAGCGCGTCGCCGCCCGAAAGCCTCGGCCCTGCCCTGCTCGGCCGCCTGCCGTCCGAGGTCCGCGAGCCGGCTTACGATCGCGCCGCGCTGAAGCCCGGGATCGCTCATATCGGCGTCGGCGCCTTCCACCGCTGCCATCAGGCCGAATACACCGACGACCTCCTGGCAATCCGTTTCGACCGCTGGGGACTGGTCGGCATCAACATACGGCCGCCTCTGCTTGCCGGGACGCTTGGGCAACAGAGCGGCCTCTACACGCGCCTCATCCGCCAGAACGACGAGATGGAGCCCCGCGTCATCGGCAGCATCGTCCGCATCGTCGACAGTCAGGACAGTGCGGCGCCGGCGCTGGACGTGCTCGCCTCGCCTGACATCGAGATGGTCACGATGACGGTGACCGAGAAGGGCTATTGCCACATCCCGTCGAGCGGCGCGCTCGACCTCGACCATCGCGACATCGCGCACGATCTCGCCAATCCGGAGACGCCACGCAGCGTGCCCGGCATTCTGGCAAGGGCGCTGGAACTGCGCATGGCTTCGCATGGCCGGCCGGTGACGCTGCTGTCCTGCGACAACATCCCGGCCAACGGCATCATCCTCGGCAATGTCGTGCGGGCATTCGTCGAACGGCGCGGCAGGAAGCTGGCGGACTGGATCGAAGCCAATGTCGCCTTCCCTTCGGCCATGGTCGACCGTATCGCCCCGGCGACGACCGCGGCCGACATCGATACGGTCGAGAAGGGCTTCGGCTACCATGACGGCGCCGTCGTCGTCGGCGAGCGCTTCCGCCAATGGGTGATCGAGAACCGCTTCGCCGGCCGCGTGCCACGCTGGGATCGCGTCGGCGCCAGTTTCGTCGATGACGTCACGCCGTTCGAGCATCTCAAGATGCGGGTGCTGAACGGCGCCCAGACGACGCTCTCCTATCTCGGCGTTTTGGGCCGCTTCGAGCACACTTCGGATGCTATCGCCGACCCGCTTCTGGCTCGTTTCGTCCACCGCATGCTGACCGAGGAGACGCTGCCGACGCTGATGAGTGTGCCCGGCATGGCGCCGGCGGCCTATCTCGAGCAGAGCCTTTCGCGCCTCACCAACACGGCGATCCGCCACCGCAACCACCAGATCGCCACCGACGGCTCGCAGAAGATCGTGCAGCGTCTGCTCAACCCGATCCGCGACCGCCTGGCGAAGGGCGAGAGCATCGCGCTCCTCTCGGTGCCTGTTGCCGGCTGGATGGCCTATCTGATCAAGGCTTCCGCGCGTTTCGGCCGCGCCTGGCAGGTGTCCGACCCCTTTGCCGAAAGGGTCGCAGCCATCGCCGACCGCGTGGGTTTGAACAGCAAGACGCTCGCCGATGCGATCCTAGCAATCGAGGCCATCTTCGACCCGACACTCGCTGCCAACGCGACATTCCGAGCGCATGTCGTCGCCGGTCTCGATGGCCTGCTCTCGAACGATCCGATGGGCTTTGTCAGACAAGTATGCGCTGAGCCGGCAGATGCGCGGTTGAAGCAGCCTGCGCGATCTGCATAGTTAGGAACTGGGAGGGATCATGAAGCTTGGACTGCTGACAGCACCGTTTCCGGATACGCCGCTCGGCGAAATCGTCGACTGGGCGCGCTCGGTCGGCTTCGAAGCGTTGGAAATCGCCTGCTGGCCTAAGACGTCCGGGGCAAGCCGTCGCTATGCCGGCACCAGCCACATCGACGTGGATGTCCCGGCCGCAAAGGCCAAGGACATCGCCGCCGAGCTTGCCGGCAGAGGCGTAACCATCTCCGGCCTCGGCTTCTACCCCAACCCCTTGCATCCCGACCGGGCGCATCGCGAGGCGGTGATCGATCATCTGAAGAAGGTGATCGTGCTGGCGAGCAACATGGATGTGCCGCTGGTCAACACTTTCTGCGGCGGCGACGCCTCGAAGACCGTCGACGCAAACTGGGAAGACGCGCGGAAAGTCTGGCCGGCGATCATCGCCCATGCCCGCGAGCATGGCGTGAAGCTCGCTTTCGAGAACTGCCCGATGATCTTCAGCTATGACGAATGGCCGGGCGGGCACAACATCGCCTACTCGCCCTATGTCTGGCGCCGCATCCTGGAAGCCTGGGGCGGCGATGTCGGCATGAACTTCGATCCCTCGCATCTCGTCTGGCAGATGATCGACAAGGAGCGCTTCATCCGCGAGTTCGGCAAGAACATGCTGCATGTGCATGCCAAGGACCTGATGATTGATCATGATGGTTTGTATGAGCGCGGAATCCTTTCGGCTGGCATAGGCTGGCAGGTGCCGCGCATGCCGGGGCTTGGGGACATCGACTGGAGCAGGATTTTTTCCGGCCTTTACCGGGCCGGATATGACGGACCGGTCATCATCGAGCATGAGGACCGGCGCTTCGAGGGGACGGATGAAAAGGTCAAGCGCGGCTTCCTGCTTGCCCGCGACGTGCTGCGCCCCTTCATCAAATGACGAAAAGCTTGGCTCCGATCGCGTCGGCGCCCTGAGACAGAACTGAAAAATCAAATGTGGAGGAGTACTGAAATGAAAAAACATCTGACCGTGGCTTCGCTATTTGCGGGCGCCGCCTTGCTTGCTTCGGTGGGCGCCTCTGTCGCTGCCGGCAAGTACACGATCGGCATTTCCAACACCGTGCAGGGCAATGGCTGGCGCGAGGAGATGGTCTGCGCGATGAAGGCGCAGGCGCTCGCTTCCGGCGAAGTGGCGAAGTTGAACATCGCCCACCGCAACACCGACGCCGCCGGCCAGCTCGAGGATATCCGCAACCTGATCAGCGCCAAGGTCGACGCCATCGTCGTTAATCCAGCCGATCCGGCCGGCATCAAGGCCGGCCTCGAGGAAGCGACCAAGGCCGGCATCGTCGTCGTTGCCGTCGACCAGGCGGTGACCGAGCCGTCCGCCTACATCATTTCCAACAACCAGGAACAATATGCCTATCTCGGCGCCAAGTGGCTGTTCCAGCAGATGGGTGGCAAGGGCGAGGTGTTTTACATGCGCGGCGCCGCTGGCGCATCGGCCGACAGCGATCGCGACAAGGGCTTCAAGAAGGCGCTGGCCGAATTCCCTGACGTGAAGGTCGCGCAGGAAGTGTTCACCGGCTGGCAGCAGGATCAGGCCAAGCAGCAGATCCTGTCCTTCCTCGCCACCGGCACGCCGATCAACGGCATCTGGACTTCCGGAATCGACAACGTCATCGTCGATGCGCTGGTCGAACAGCAGGCGCCCATGGTGCCGGTCGTCGGCGCCGACAATGCCGGCTTCGTCGGCCAGTTGAACACGGTCAAGGGTCTGGTCGGCGCCGCCGTCACCAACCCCGGCTCGATTGGCGGCGCTGGCGTGACGCTCGCCCTGCAGATCCTCGACGGCAAGAAGCCGGCACAGCAGACCGTTCTGGTCGACCCTCAGCTGTGGGACAACGCCACCGACGGGGGCAAGGCCAAGCTGAAAGCGGCCGCCGACCCGTCGCTCAGCCCGGAATGGCCGGTCTCGATCTCGATCCCGAACTGGACCACCTACACCAAGGACCAGATCGTCGCCTGCAAGGGGCCCGGCGAATAAGGGATGAGACGCCCTTCTGCCTTCTCCCCTTGTGGGAGAAGGTGGATCGGCGCGACAGCGCCGAGACGGATGAGGGGTGTTCCAGCGGAGTGAGACGTCAGTGTTCCCTGGAACACCCCTCATCCGTCGCCTTCGGCGACACCTTCTCCCACCAGGGGAGAAGGGGAAGTCACTGCTTCAACCGCCTGCATTAGTTCTGGAACGGGAACCACACGATTTGACAACAAACCCGTTGCCGCAACGCCCTCTCCTCGATGCCACCGGCGTGGCGAAGAATTATGGCGCGGTGGCAGCGCTGCGCAACGCATCGCTGTCCGTATTGCCTGGCGAAGTTCATGCGCTGATGGGCGCCAACGGCGCCGGAAAATCGACGCTGGTGAAGATCCTGACCGGGGCGATCAAGGCGGATGCCGGCCGGATCCTGATCCGCGGCAAGCAGCTTGATGTCCGCTCGCCGGCCGCCGCCCGGCGCGCCGGCCTGCTGCCGGTCTACCAGGAACCGGCACTGATCCCCGATCTCGATGTATTTTCCAATCTGCGGCTGACCGGCACGCCGGTCGAGCCCTTCCGCGCCTGGGTGCGCGAGCTCGGCATTCCGAACCTCGACATCCGCGATACCGCGCGCGACATCCCTTTAGCCATCCTGCGCGTGCTCGACCTGGCGCGCGCGCTCGCCGTCGAGCCCGACGTGCTTTTGCTCGACGAGATGACCGCCGCACTTCCCGCAAACCTCGCCGAGAAGGTGCTCGAAGTCGTGCGCCGCCAAGGCGACGCCGGCCGCTCCGTCATCTTCATTTCGCACCGTTTCGTCGAGATTTCCGCGCTCTGCGACCGCGCCACCGTTCTGCGCGACGGCTCCACGGTCGGTGTCGTCGACATCGAACCGGGCATCGAGGAAAGGATCGTCGAGATGATGCTCGGCACCCGCATCGACAAGACACGTGTCGCCGCGCGCGCGGCAGGCGATGTGGCGGCCGCCGTCGGCAGCCGACCGCGACTGTCGGTCCGCAACCTGCAGCTCGGCACCAAGCTCAACGACGTCTCCTTCGATCTCGCCAATGGCGAAGTCGTCGGCGTGTTTGCGCTCGAGGGACAGGGCCAGGACGAGCTCTTCGCCGCCCTCGCCGGCTCGATTCGTCCGACAGGCGGCGCCATCGACGTCGATGGCGCGCCGGTGAAATTCTCGCATCCGAGCGATGCCATCCAGGCCGGCATCGCCTATGTGCCGGGCGATCGCGCCGAGGCTCTAGCCATGCAGCGCTCGGTGCGTGAGAACATCGCGCTCCCCTTCAGCGCCGCGCTTCGCAAATGGGGCCCGATCCGCATGCGGCGCGAGCAGGTGGTGGTTTCCAGCGCCATCGGCAGATTGCAGATCGACACACGCGCACAGGGCGAAGTGCAGCGCCTTTCCGGCGGCAACCAGCAGAAGGTGACCATTGCCCGCTGGATCGCGGCGAACGCCCGCACCATCCTTTGCTTCGACCCGACGCGCGGCATCGATGTCGGCACCAAGCAGGAGATCTACAAGCTGCTGCGCGAGCTCGCCGGCCAGGGCAAATCGGTGCTGTTCTATACATCCGAAATGGAGGAGGTGCAGCGTGTCTGCGACCGCGTCATCGTCATCTTCGGCGGCCGCGTCGTCGACACCTTCCCGGTCGAGCTTGCCGACGAGCCTGCGCTGATGCGGGCTGCCTACGGCCTGCCGCGCGGCGCCAGGGCGGATGTCGGTATCCTTGCCGAGGTGAAACCCGGTTCCAATGCCGAGGCGGCATCATGAGCCGCTTCTTGCGCAACCAGGGCTGGGTCGCCGGCCTGTTCGCCCTGCTGATCTTTCTCTTCGTCGTCACCAAGCTGATCCAGCCGGGCTATGGCAGCGGCGACTTCGGCTCGCTCGCACGGGCTGTTTTGCCCTACGCTTTCGCCGTCGCCGCCCAGACCGTCGTCGTCATCGCCGGCGGCATCGACCTTTCGGTCGCCGCCATGATGGCGTTGACCAGCGTGACGGCAGCCTCGATGATGAACGGCGCCAGCGAGGACTATGCGCTGTTCGTCGTGCCGTTCGTGCTGGCCATGGGGTTCGTGCTCGGCGCATTGAACGGCATCCTTATTGTCGTCACCCGCGTGCCGGACATCGTGGTCACGCTTGCGACCCTGTTCGTGCTGCAGGGCGCGGCGCTGCTTGTGCTCGGCGCTCCCGGCGGCGCCGCCGCCGAATGGCTGAAGGCGATGATCTCGGGCACGGTGCCGATACCGGGCGTCCCCGAGACCATCGATGCCTGGCTGCCCAAGGCACTGCTGGTGCTGATTGTCTGCCTCTGCATCATCTGGATACCGCTTCGGCGCTCACGCCTTGGCCTGTCCATCTACGCCATTGGCTCGAGCGAGCTGGCCGCCTTCCGCAGCGGCGTGCCGGTGATGCGCACCAGGATCATCGCCTATGCGCTGTCGGGCCTGTTCGCAGCCATGGGCGGGCTGGCGCTGACGATGAGCACGGGCATCGGCGCGCCGATCCCCGGTCCCTATCTGCTTGCCAGCGTCGCGGCGGTGGTGCTGGGCGGTGTGGCGCTCGGCGGCGGCAAGGGCGGCCTGCTCGGGCCGATCATCGCCGTCTTCGTGCTCAGGCTGGTGCGCACCGACCTGACGCTTTTAGCCATCGATCCGAACGTCACCGCGATCATCGAAGGCCTGATCATGGTTGCGGTCGTGATGTTCGGCGCCTTCATCACCATCCGCGGCCGTCCGGTGGGAGCAACGCCATGACCGACATCGCGACCTTGCCCCAGCCGGTCTCGTTCGGCCGCCGCATCAAACGCTTCATGGCCGATCGGCCGCTCATTCCGCTGATCATTCTGCTGATCATTCTCGTGGTGATCCTGCAGGTTCTGCGCCCCGGCATCGTCAACGAGCGCTGGCTCGCCAACACGGCGAAATTCGCGATCCCGCTGGCGATCCTCGCCGGCTGCCAGACCATGACGATGCTGACCGGCGGCATCGATCTCTCCGTCAGCACGGTGGCGACGATGAGCGCCTTCATCATGGCGACCCAGATCGTCAACCAGGATCCGACGGTGGCTTTCCTGCTGGCCATGCTGCCCGCGGTGCTGATCGGCCTCGTCAACGGCATCGGCGTCGGCGTCTTCCGGGTGCACCCGCTGATCATGACGCTCGGCACCAGCCTGATCGGCACCGGCTTCCTGCAGGTCTATCAGCGCACCGTGATCGCTTCGGGCGCAAAGATCCCGGATTTCCTCAACTGGCTGGGCACCGGCGTCACCTACGGCTTTCCCAACGCGCTTCTCCTGTTCGTGCCGGTCGCTGTGCTGATCGTCTTCACGCTCAACCGCACCGGCTTCGGCCGCCTGCTCTACGCCGTCGGCGACAACGAACGCGCGGCGCGTCTGTCCGGCGTCCGCTACTGGCAGGTGATCACCGCGCTCTACATCGTCTCCAGCCTGCTCGCCGGCATCACGGGCCTGCTCTATATCGGCCTGATCAAGGCACCCTCGCTGTCGCTCGCCGAGCCGCTGGTGCTGCCTTCGGTGGCTGCCGCCGTTATCGGCGGCACCTCGATCTTCGGCGGCCGCGGCGGCTACATGGGCACCATCATCGGCGCGCTGATTCTGACCGTGCTGACCACACTGCTCACCATCCTGCAGATGCCCGAAGGCGGCCGCCGCATCCTGTTCGGCTTCATCGTGCTGTTCGTGACGGCGGCGTATTTGCGGATCGTCGAGGACAGGTAGAACCGGCGAACGTGGCCGAGACAGGTTCGGCTCACTCCGCCGCCTGCAAGCACGGACTGCGACGCTATCGCGCCCCCGCATGCGTTGCTGGCAGGCGGAGGGAACACTATAGGTGTTGCATCGTGCGCGAAGACATTCACACGGCGGGCGTCCCGGTGCTCTGCGTTTCATGCGAGGCGCGGCATCGTGGCATATGCGGCGCGCTCAACTCTGAGCAGCTTGTCGCCCTTGCCAGATCGACGAAACGGTACAAGGCCGAGGCCGGCAAGGAACTGATGGGCGATTCCAGGAGCGTCGAGCGCTTCTCGAACGTGCTTTCGGGCGTCGTGAAACTAACCAAGACGCTTTCCGACGGCCGCCAGCAGATCGTCGGCCTGCAATTCGCACCCGATTTCCTCGGCAGGCCCTTCCAGAGCGAGAGCACGCTCTCCGCCGAGGCCGCGACCGACGTCGAATTGTGTTCGTTCCCACGCCAGGCGCTGGAGCGCATGATAAAGGAGCAGCCTGATCTCGAGCATCGCCTGCTCGAACAGAAGCTGCGCGAGCTCGATCAGGCGCGCGACTGGATGGTGGCGCTCGGCCGCAAGACGGCCTCCGAGAAGATCGCGAGCTTCCTTTTGATGATCGTGCGCAACATCGATCCCGCCGCCGGGCCGGAGCGGCGCGGCGCCGCTTTCGACCTGCCGCTGTCGCGCGCGGAGATCGCGGATTTCCTGGGTCTCACCGTGGAGACGGTGAGCCGGCAGATCACCCGCCTGCGGAGCGAGAATGTCATCCGCATCGAGAACAACCGCCACGTCATCGTCGACGACATCGAGCGCTTGGCTGCGCGCGCCGGGGATTGATCCCCTTGTCCCTTTATTGGTGATCGAGAATCTCGGGCAGCACATGGTCGTGCTCGAAGGCGATGTGGCGGCGCATCGATTCGAAAAAGGCACGCAGCATGTAGCCGAACGCCTCCGGATTTTCGATCGGCCGCCCGTGGCCGCAGGCAAGCAACGCCTCGCTGAGATCCGCCGCCGCGCTTTCGTCTTCCAGATGCTCGAGCTTGAGCCTCGCGATAGTGTCTTCCTCGCCGGTTCTCCGCGCAAAGGCGGGGAAGACGACCTCTTCCTCGAAGCGGTGGCACTCACGCAGCAACGGCAAAAGATCGGCCGCCACGGCCAGACACTGGAGCCGGTCGACGCGCGACGGCAGGTCGTCGGCAATGCCTTCGAGTATGTGGCAGAGCGCAAGCTTCTGTACATGCGCCCGTCTCATGTCCGCCGGATTGTGCAACGGCTCCGACTTTGCGCCCGTCATGATCGCTCCTCCGTCACGCCTGCCTTAAGGCGTGGGCAAGGCGACGGTGTCCTCGACGGGTTCTTCGCGGACGGTGCGCAGCTCGTACCAGAGCGCGTTGAGGATGCCGACGGAGGCGGCCAGCCCGAGGCCGAGTATCCAGGAAAAATACCACATGGTCAGGAACTCCGGTTGGATCAGTAGGCCGACGAGCCCGCTTTTTCGACGCTCTTTTCGCCGACTTTGCCCCACAGCACGCTGTACACCCAGGCGGTATAGGCAAGGATCAGCGGCATGAAGATCACCGTGGCGATCAGCATGTTGCGCAGCGTGGTGCGGCTGGACGAAGCGTCGAAGACCGCGAGCGAATGGCTGGGGTTGCTGCTCGATGGCAACAGGATCGGGAACATTGCGAGCCCCACCGTGGCGATGATCATCGCAACGCCGAGCTTCGAGGCAATGAAGGTCCACCCTTCGAGCCGCGCCTGGAAACCGGCGGCGGCAAGCAATGGCGCGGCGATGCCGAGCGCGGGTACGATCCAGAGCAGCGGGTGAGCATGGAAGTTCGCCAGCCAGGCGCCGCCATCGGCCACCACCGTCTTGACCAGCGGATTTGACGGTCCGTCCCAGACGATTGGCGACGTCACGCGGTAGCCGCCGAGCAGGCCGAGCCAGACCAGCACGCCGCCGCCGGCAAAGAGCCCCGCCGTGACTATGGCGGAGCGGGCGCCGACAGCGCGGGCGCGGTCGGCGACGCTGCCCTCCGCCTTGAACGTCAGCCAGGCCGCGCCATGGGTCACCAGCATGGCGAGCGAAACCACGCCGCAATAGAGCGCGAGCGGATTGAGCAACCCGAAAAGACTGCCTTCATAGATCGGGCGCAGGTCCGGCGTGAAGTGGAACGGCACGCCCTGCAGCGTGTTGCCGACGGCGACGCCGAAGATCAACGCCGGCACCGCGCCGCCCACGAACAGCGCCCAGTCCCAACGCGTGCGCCAGGCCGGATCCGGCCGCTTCGAGCGGTACTTGAAGGCCACCGGGCGCATGATCAGCGCCAGAAGCACCAGGAACATCGCAAGGTAGAAGCCGGAGAAGCTCATCGCGTAGAGCGCCGGCCATGCCGCGAAGATGGCGCCGCCGCCGAGGATGAACCACACCTGGTTGCCTTCCCAGACCGGGCCGATGGTGTTGATCGCCACACGCCGCTCGGCGTCCGTCTTGGCCACGAAGGGCAGCAGCGCGCCGACGCCCATGTCGAACCCGTCGGTCGCGGCGAAGCCGATCAGAAGCACGCCGAGCAGCATCCACCAGATCACGCGCAGCGTTTCATAGTCGAAGAGAAATTCGATCATCGTCGTGATCCTTTCACTCTGCCGGTTGCATTGCGGGGTCGGCGCCCGGACGCAGATCATCGATGACCCTAGCGACTTCCGGCCCCTTGCGAATGGCGGCCAGCATCAGCCTGACCTCGATGACGGCGAGCACGCCGTAGACGAGCGTGAAGCCGGCGATGGTGAGCAGAAGGTCGCTCACGCCAAGTTCCGACGTGGCAAGGAAGGTCGGCAGCACCCCGTCGATGATCCAGGGCTGGCGGCCGAACTCGGCCACGAACCAGCCGACCTCGACGGCGATCCACGGCAGCGGCATGGCGATGAGCGCGGCGCGCAACAGCCAGCGCGGCGCTTCCGTCTCCCGCGTCGTATGCCACAGCGACACCGCAAACAGCGCCAGCAGCGCGAAGCCGCAGGCCACCATCAGGCGGAAGCCGAAGAAGAGCAGCGGCACGTAAGGCACCGTCGACCAGGCCGCGTCCTTGATCTGCTGTTCGCTCGCCTGCCGCGGATCGGGCAGGTACCGTTTGAGCAACAACGCGTAGCCGAGGTCCTTGGAGCTGGCATCGAAGACCGCGCGGGCGCCGGTGTCCTTGCGGTCTGCCTTGATCTTCTCCAGCGCGTCGTAGGCGACAATGCCGTTGCGGATGCGGACTTCCGCATGGGCGACGAGCTCGTCGATGCCGGCGATCTGCTTGTCGACCGAGCGGGTGCCGATGATGCCCATCACCCATGGAATGCGGATGGCGAAATGCGTCTCGCGATCGCTCTGGCTCGGGATGCCGAATGCCGTGAACGATGCCGGCGCCGGCTCGGTCTCCCACATGGCTTCGATGGCTGCGAGCTTCATTTTCTGATTGTCGGTCAGGGCGTAGCCGCTCTCATCGCCGAGCACGATGACGGAAAGGGCCGATGCCAGGCCAAAGGCCGAGGCGATCACGAAGGAGCGCTTGGCAAGCTGGACGTGGCGCCCCTTCAGCAGATACCAGGCCGAGACGCCGAGCACGAAGGTGGCGGCGCAGACATAGCCTGCGGAAACGGTGTGGACGAACTTCGCCTGCGCCACCGGATTGAAGATCACCGCCACGAAGTCCGTGACTTCCATGCGCATCGTGTCCGGGTTGAAGGCCGAGCCGACCGGGTTCTGCATCCAGCCATTGGCGATCAGGATCCAGAGCGCGGAGAAGTTGGTGCCGAGCGCCATCAGCCAGGTCACTGTCATGTGCGCGCGCGGCGAAAGCCGGTCCCAGCCGAAGAAGAACAGTCCGACGAAAGTGGCTTCGAGAAAGAAGGCCATCAGCCCCTCGATGGCGAGAGGCGCCCCGAACACGTCGCCGACATAATGCGAGTAATAGGCCCAGTTCATGCCGAACTGGAATTCCATGGTGATGCCGGTGGCGACCCCGAGAGCGAAGTTGATGCCGAACAGCACGCCCCAGAACTTCGTCATGTCGCG
Source organism: Mesorhizobium sp. Arg314 (assembly GCF_053714275.1). Classification (NCBI taxonomy): domain Bacteria; kingdom Pseudomonadati; phylum Pseudomonadota; class Alphaproteobacteria; order Hyphomicrobiales; family Phyllobacteriaceae; genus Mesorhizobium; species Mesorhizobium sp. Arg314. Next base: position 198,951 of record NZ_JBSKBP010000008.1, read on the forward strand.
CCAGATGGTGCGGCGGGTCATCACATAGACGGTTTCCATCATGGCGATCAGGATGGAAAGGCCGAGCGTGAGCGGAACGAACAGGAAGTGGTAGAGGGCCGTTAGTGCGAACTGCAGCCGGGAAAGGTCTACGAGGAGAACGTCGGACATGGAAGTATCCTTTCTGGCTACGTCTCATAACGCGCAGAGGATATACTCGACTTGACATGGATCAATTCGTTTCGTCCCGGCGCGTGACAAAAAGGAGTGCATGAAGATAGCCGCCGTTCCCGTACCGCGCCCTGATCCCGTCGCCTCGGAGCCTGCCGCATTCGAGGCGCTCTCCAGCGCCGAGCGATTGGCAAGGCCCGGATTGCGCAGTCTTGTCGCCCTGCAGGCGGTTCGCACGGCATTGAGGCTCGGCTTCGCCGCGACGGCGGCGATGGCCGCTGGCCGGCTCATGATGGGCGAGGCGGTCTATCCGTGGCTCGTCGCCGGGATGATCGTGCTGCTTGCAGCTGCCTGCTTCGCCGGATACGCCGCCGAAAGGATGCAGGCTTCCTCGGAAAACGCCGTGTCGACGCGGCTGCGAACGCTGGCAGGCGAGCGACTGAGCGAAATGCCGGCGCGGCAGCTGCAGTCGCTCTCGACAGGCGCCCTGATCGTCTCGATGCAACGCCATCCAGAGTCGATCGCCGCGCTGGTGGTGGGCCATCGTGCCGCCGCGGCCATGATGGCCGCCGGCCCGTTGCTCGCGGCCATTGTGCTTTGCTTCGTCTCCTGGCAGGCAGCGCTGCTGGTCATCTGCCTGACGCCGGTGATGATCCTGTTCTTCGCACTGGTGGGCGACGCCATTCGCCGGCACGCCGACGCCCAGGAACGTGCCTTCGGCCGGCTGGCGGGCCAATTCGCCGACCGCGTCCGCACGCTGCCCACAATTCTTGCCAACCACGCGACGGCAACCGAGGAGGCAAAACTCGGCCAGCGCCTGGAGGGCTACGCGGGCAAGACGATCGGCCTTCTGCGTATCGCCTTTGCGAATGCCGGGATCATCGACTTCTTCGCCTCGCTCTCGATTGCGATCCTCGCCGTCTTCCTCGGCCTCGGGCACCTGAAGCTTGCGACGATCCCGGGCTTCTCCAATCTCGAGCTCTGGCAAAGCCTGTTCATACTGATGATCGCGCCGGAATATTTCGCGCCGTTCCGGCGCTTCTCGGAACAGTACCACGCCAAGGCGGAAGGGCTGGCGGCGGCCGACGCCCTGGACCGGCTGCTGGATGTAGGCCCGGTCGTGGCCAAGGCCCTGCCGGTGCTCGACCGGCTGTCGCTGGCGCTGCCGGAGCATGGCCTTGTCGCCATCGTCGGCCCGAGCGGATCGGGCAAATCGACCTTGTTGCGCCGTCTCGCCGGCCTCGAACCTGGCGCGGCGCCAGTGACCCATCCGTTGGCCGCTGAAGAGATCGCCTGGATTTCGACGGACGCTTACGTGCCCGAAGGAACGCTGGCCGAGGCCATTTCGTGGAACGCCGGCGCGGTAGACCGGAACCGGCTGGAGAACGTCGCCCGCGCGATCGGGTTGCTCGACGACGCGCTGCTGCCCGGCGGCCTCGATGCCAGGCTGGACAAGGGTGGCGCCAATCTTTCCGGCGGCCAGCGGCTTCGCATCGCGGTCGCCCGCGCGCAACTTCGCGGACGAACCGTGCTGGCCGACGAGCCGACGGCAAAGCTCGACCGCGAGACGGCAGAAGCCGTGCGACATATGCTGCTCGAGATTTCAGGGGAGCGGCTCGTCGTTGTGGCGACACATGACCGGGACCTCTCGGCTGCCGCCGACATCGTGCTCGAACTCACCCACGGCGATACGGTCGAGGCGGCGGCATGAGCGCGGCATTCCAGTCAACGAGCCGGAAGTCGTGGCGGCTGGCGACGGGCTTTGCCTTCGCCGCGCTGGCCTGCGCCATATTGCTGGGCGGCGTTTCCGCCTGGCTGCTCGGATCGGTGGCGATCGCGGGCCTTTCCGCCGCCGCCTTCACCTTCAACTTCCACATCCCGGCGGCGCTGGTCCGGCTCTTCGCGGTCGGCCGCACCGCCGCCCGCTATGGCGAGCGCCTGACCGGACACAAGGCGGCGCTCGCCGATCAGGTAGCGCGTCGCGTCGAGCTCTTCGCTGCCATGGCGGCGGCGCCGGTGGTGCGCCGGGCGGGATGGCAGCTCGGCGACGACGCGCGCCTTGCCGACTATCTCGACGACGTCGAGGACCTCGACTACGCCAGGCTGCGCGCGGGCCTGCCGGCGCTGACGCTCGCCTGCGGCCTCGCGATCCTGATCGCGGGCTCGGCGGTGCTGGCGCCTTTGTCCCTCCTGCCGATCACCTTCTTGCTGCTTGCCATCCTGTTCGCGGGGAACCGGGTGGCCAAGGCTGGCGCCATGGCATGGGGTGAGACCAGGTCGCTGCGTCGCGGGGGCGCAAGCCGGCTTGGCGCGGCCATGGCGTCAGCCGTCCCGCTGAAGGCGGAGGGCGCCTGGAGCCGCGAATGCGGCGAAGCCCTTGCCGCGCTGTCCCGAGCCGATGGGCGGTTGCTTGCGCTTCGCCGGCTGCAGGCCGTGCTGGACATGATCGGCCCGGCCTTCGGTCCGGTCGCCGGCATCAGCGTGATGGCAGCCGCCTGGCATGCCGGCAAGCAGGGCGCGGACCTTCTGCCGCCGATGCTGCTCGCTTTCTCCTGGCTGGCGCTGAGCGAAACCATGAATGGCGCATCGCGCATGTTGGTGGCCGCGCTTCGCCGCAACGCGGCTCGCATCGAGATCGGACAATGGACGCGCGGCTCTGCGGCGGACAGGCGCGAATTCGCACCGGAGGACGTCAAGCCCGGCCTCCTGCGTCACGGCGCCCTGCAGCGCCGCGCGCCTGACGGCCGGGCGATTGGAATGCCCATCTCCGTGCTCCTCGCACGCGGCCGGCCGACGGTGCTCGTCGGCGCAAGCGGTTCGGGCAAGACGAGCCTGCTCAAGCAGATCGCCGGCTGGATCGGTGACGATGCCCTTGCCGCCGGCGACCGTATCCTGTCGGCAAGCGAGCGCCGAGCACTCGTGGCACTCGTCCTGCACGACGCGGTCGTCCTCGAAGACACCGTTCGCGCCAATCTCTTCGCCGGCGATGCCCCGGATGCGGCACTCTGGCGGGCGCTGGAAGCCGTCGAAATGGACGGTCGTATCCGCGAGGCGGGCGGGCTGGACGCCTGGATCAGGCAGGACCGGTTCTCGCTCGGCGAGGCGCAGCGCATCAATCTCGCGCGCGCCTGGTTGTCTTCCCGGCCGCTTGTGCTGCTCGACGAGCCGACCGAGCACCTCGACCAGACGCAGGGGGAGCGTATCCTCGATCGGCTGCTCGCCCGCTTCAACGATCGGATCGTCGTCGTCTCCACCCATCGCGCGCCACCGCTACGCGATGCACGCACGCTCGAGCTGCAGCCGTGAATGCGATCCCCAGTCGGAGGCCGATGGAAGCGTGTTCGAAGCATCCGACCCTGAAGTCATCAGCCGCCAGGGTGGTACCCTGCCTCCAGCTGTCACGCCGCTGAGCTGTCCTGCTCTCCGGCATTGGGATCGCCCGGCGACGTCGCCCAGGCGAGTTCGACCAGCGTCACGGTGCGCCGGCCGGCGCCGTCGACCTGGCAGACGATGAGGCCCTGCTCCTCGATATAATCGAGCAGCCGCCGCGCGCGGCGCAGTGAATGCGAGCCATAGGCCCGCGCGATCGCCGCGTCGCTCGGGCAGGGCCAGCCTTCCTTGGCGGCGCGGGCGATCATCATGAACACGCCCTGCATATCCTCCGGCAACAGCGAGGCGCGCACCGACACGTCCCGCCACGCATCGTCCTCGGCCATGTCGGAGCCCACGCCAGCGCGAGCCCGCGTCAGCATGCGGCGGAACTCCGAAAGATCGGGCACAACGGAGGCAAGTCCTTCGATGCGGCAGCGGACCACGAACTCCTGGTAGAGCACACCGATCACGCGGAACCCGGCATCCGGCTCGGCCAGGATGGCACGCAGGATGCGGTCCATCCGCTCGCGCCGCTCGGCCAGGTCCTCGGCGCTGGGCTGCGGCTCCGCCGGCTCGGGGCGGATATCCAGCGGCGCGGCCTTGGCCGCCATCAATTGATCGAGCAGGTCAGGCGAAGGCCGGCGTTGCGGCCTGACCGTCTCCGGCGGCGGCGCGGCCAGAATGATCGAGCGCGCATCCTCCAGCGTCGCCTCCGGCAGCGGCATCAGCCGCGGCGTGCCGTTGCGCGGGCTGGTTTCCGTCTGGCCGATGCGCAGGCCGAGCGGACGGCGCGACAGCGCCGGACCGAGAGCCATGAAATGCCCGCGCTCCAGGTCGCGAAACGCTTCGGCCTGCCGGCGTTCCATGCCGAGCAGGTCGGCGGCGCGCGCCATGTCGATGTCGAGGAAGGTCCGGCCCATCAGGAAATTGGAGGCTTCCGCCGCAACATTCTTGGCGAGCTTCGCCAGCCGCTGCGTGGCGATGATGCCGGCAAGCCCGCGCTTGCGGCCGCGGCACATCAGATTGGTCATGGCGCCCAGCGAAAGCTTGCGGGCCTCGTCCGAAACCTCGCCGGCGGCGGCGGGCGCGAAGAGCTGCGCCTCGTCGACGACCACCAGCATCGGATACCAGTGGTCGCGCGCGACCTCGAACAATCCGCCGAGGAAAGCCGCGGCGCGCCGCATCTGGTTCTCCGCGTCGAGCCCTTCGAGGTTGAGCACCGTCGAGACGCGGTGGATGCGCGCCCGCTCGCCAGCCGCCTGCAGGCCGCGCTCGGTATGCTCCTCCGCGTCGATCACCAGATGGCCGTAGCGTTCGCCGAGCGAGACAAAGTCGCCTTCTGGGTCGATGATGGTCTGCTGCACCCAGGGCGCGCTCTGTTCGAGCAGCCGGCGCAACAGGTGCGACTTGCCGGAGCCCGAATTGCCCTGCACCAGCAGGCGGGTCGCCAGCAATTCCTCAAGGTCGAGGGCAGCCGGCGTGCCTGCCGTGGTCTGCCCCATCTCGATTGCAACGGTCATGTCTCGACTCGGATCGTCTCCCTGCGCGCGACGGGCTTACCAACCCGAGCGCAGTGCGTCGAGCACATGTCGAGCCTGGGTGGCTGGTGTCCACATCTTGGCGGCAGACTGTCGGCAATCACTCTGGTCGGACCACCATTTCGCTGGCGCCGGTCAGCCATTGGCGTATCATTCTGACGGGACAGGGTTCATGGCAGGAGGAGGCCGATGGACGTTGCTGCCGAAGTGCCCGTCGCCGAGTTGACGGTGCAAGACCTTGTAACGTATGCCCTTTCGAAATTTCGTGCTGGCGACACCGTCTCGACGCGCGCGATGCTCGAAGCCATCCGCCGTTCCGATCCGGCCTGCGGCGACAGCGACGACCGTCTCGTCGAACTAATCGTCATGGCGGCAATTGGTAAGACCATGGGCGTCGTCTTCGACCACCGCTCGCCTGACGAGCGATTGCCGCTTCTATCCTAGCGAGCCCATCGGCTGAAGCCTCCCTAACGTCGTCGTCATCCACGGGCGGAGCAAGGAGTGAAGCGACGCTCCTTTCTCCGCCCCAGAATGACGAGCTAACAGGCGCTTCGGCTAAGCCCCACAACGGGCGATTTTGCCAATGCGGGCACCGTCCGACAGGCCGCTAGCTGCCGAGCGGGTGCGGCATGTAACCGACAAAGCCGGCGATCTTCCAACGGCCGCCGACCTTGCGGCAGAAGTAGAGCGTCTGCCATTTGAGTCGATCGACACCGCCGTCGGCCTTGGCGACCGAGCCATCGAACTTCTTGTGCAGCACGGCGCGATCGCCATCGACATCGATGTCGCGCATGTTGGTGACGCGGAACAGCGCCTCACGCAATGGCTCGGCGAATTTCGTCGCCGCGGTCTCCTTGGCCTGGCGCAGCCATTCGTCGCGATAGACGTCCAGCCTCGGGAACTGCAGCCGCCAGGCATCGGCATTGGCAAGGAAATGCGCATGCATGCCGAAGAAGCTCTCGGCGATGAAATCGTCCTCGACCATCGACCAGTCCTGTCCGAGGAAAGCATCGATGTCGCGCCGCACCAGCATTTCCCAAAGCGCGTGGCGATCGGCATCGCCTTCCGGAAACGGATTTTTGTCGAAGGCCATCCTGGATCTCCCCTCATATGTGCGCAGCGGTCGCAAGCGTCGGGCGCAAGATGCTCAGGCTTCTGTAATAAAGCAACATGAATTTCGAAAAAATGTTGCTTTCCGACATTGTCTCTATGAGGATCATGCCGACAGGCGTAGACGGCTATGTGACCCGGTTCCCCCAGTCGACAAAAGGAGGCTCACTTGCCCAAGCAGTGCTTTGGAAAATCGCATGTTCCGCTCTCGCCCGCCGTGCGCGCCGGCGATTTCGTCTATGTCTCCGGTCAAGTCCCGGTGGGCAGCGACGGGCTTGTGGTGAAGGGCGGCATCGCCGAGCAGGCCGAGCAGGTGCTGCAGAACGTCAAGGCCGCGCTTGCGCTGGCCGGCTGCACCATGGACGATGTGGTGAAGACCACCGTCTGGCTGGAGGACGCGCGCGACTTCGGCACCTTCAACACCGTCTATGCAAAGCATTTCTCGCAGGACCCGCCGGCGCGCACCACGGTCGAATCCCGCCTGATGATCGACATCAAGATCGAGATCGAAGCCGTCGCCTACCGGCCGGTCTGAGCGCGGTCATACAGAGGGAGGGCACCGATGCAGTTCGATCTCCTGATCAAGGGCGGGCGTGTCATCGATCCCGCATCGGGTCTGGATGCGCAACGCGACGTTGCCATTGCCGATGGCCGCGTCGCTGCAATCGACGCCGCCATCGATGCCGAGGCGTCGGGTGAAGTCGTCGACGCCAGGGACTGTATCGTCACGCCCGGCCTCGTCGACCTGCACAGCCACGTCTATTGGGGCGGCACCTCGCTCGGCGTCGATGCCGACCGGCTCGCCGCCAGGAGCGGCACCACCACCTTCATCGACGCCGGCAGCGCCGGCGCCGGTAATTTCCTTGGCTTCCGCCGCCATGTCATCGAGCGCTCGAAGGTCCGCATCCTCGCTTACGTCAACATCTCCTTTGCCGGCATATTCGGCTTCGCGAAGACTGTGTCCGTCGGCGAATGCAGCGACCTCAGGCTTTGCGAGCCGCGCGAGACGGTGGCGGCGGTGCGCGAGCACGCCGATGTCGTCGTCGGCGTAAAAGTGCGTTCCGGCAAGCATGCCGGCGGCACCAGCGGCATCGCGCCGGTCGACCTCGCGCTCGAAGCCGCGGACAAGGTCGGCCTGCCGCTGATGGCGCATATCGACGAGCCGCCGCCCGGCCGTTCCGAGGTGCTGCCCAGGCTGCGCCGCGGCGACATCCTCACCCACTGCTTCCGCCCGTTTCCCAACGCGCCGGTGTTCGCCTCCGGCGCGGTGCGGCCGGATATGCGCCTGGCGCGCGAACGCGGCGTCATCTTCGACATCGGCCACGGCATGGGCTCCTTCGACTTCGAGGTGGCGAAGGCGATGCTCGCCGAAGGCCTGGCGCCCGACGTCATCTCGAGCGACGTGCATCTCTACTGCGTCGACGGCCCCGCCTTCGACATCCTCGTCTGCATGTCGAAGCTGATGGCGCTCGGCATGCCATTGGTCGAGGTGCTGCGCGCGGCGACGGTGGCTCCGGCGAACGCGATCGCCAGGCCGGAACTGGGCGTACTGGAGGTGGGCGGTATCGGCGATGTCGCGGTACTGAGGCAACTGCCAGGCCGCTTCACCTTCGTCGATGCGGTCGGCGCCTCGCTGGTCTCAGATCAGCGATTGGTCTCCAACGGCATCGTCCTCGGCGGCAAATGGTGGCCGAACGAAGCGCCCGACCACGAGGAGACGGAGCGCTTCGAACCGCATCCGCATCATACGCATGTGGAGGTGGCGGCCAGGCATTTGGGAAGTGACTAGCCGATCTCCCCCGAGGGGAGAGGGCCGGCAGGCTTGCGGCGGCGGCGCGTTTGACGAACGGCTTCCCCCACTCCGTCGCTGCTTCGCTCGACACCTCTCCCCCCCTCCGGAGGGAGAGGAAGGGGCCACTTGGAATAAGTGCGCGCCTTTCCCCTCCCCCGTCGATCGGCGGAGAGGTGTCGAGCGAAGCTCGACGGAGTGGGGTCGACCTTACCCGGCGTTGCTCGGCTCGCCGTAAACCGGCGTCGCAATCCCTTCCATGCGCGCCTTGAGCTGCAGCGCCACGTACTTCGAATAGAAGCGCGACAGCGCCAGGTTGCCGCCATGGAACCACAACGCTTCCTGCGCCGTCGGCTTCCACATGTTGCGCAACTCACCCTGCCACGGACCCGGGTCGCCCTTCACGCCGGAACCGAGGCCCCAGCACGGGCCGACCCTGTCGGCGACCTCGCGCGAGACGATCGCGGCAACCGTCTCGTTCATCGACTGGTAGCCGGTGCAGCAGACGATCGCATCGACGGCGAGTTCGCTGCCGTCCTCGAACAGGATGCCGTTCGGCGTCAGCGACTTGATGCCGACGCCGCTCTTCACCGCGATCTCGCCGTTCAGGATCAGCGCGCACGCGCCGACATCGATGTAGTAGCCGGAGCCGGTGCGGTAGGCCTTCATCAACAGCCCGGTCTCGTCCTCGCCGAAGTCGATGGCAAAGCCGCTGTCGCTGAGGCGCTTGTAGAAATCCGCGTCCCGCGCCCTGATCACATCGTAGAGCGCGCGCTGGCCCTTCGGCACCAGCGCGAAGGGCGTCGAGGCGACGATCATGTCGGCCTTGTCGGTGCTGATGCCGCGCGCCAGCGCCCTTTCCGAGAATATCTCGAAGCCGACATCCATCAGCGTGTCGGACTTCACCACCGTCGTCGGCGAGCGCTGCACCATGGTTACCTTCGCGCCCGCTTCCCACAGATCGACGCTGACATCGTGGCCCGAGCTTGCCGCCCCGATCACCGCGACACGCTTGCCGCGGAACTTCTCGCCGGTGGAATACTGGCTGGAGTGCAAGAGCTCGCCCTTGAAGCTGTCCGCGCCCGGTAACTCGATCTGCCTCGGCGGACCATAGGCGCCGGTGGCGAAGACGATGTGTTTCGGCTTCAGCGTGACGCGCTGGCCGACGCGATCGACAACCACCGTCCAGACCTTTTCTGCCTCGTCATAGGCGGCGCTGATGCATTTGGTGGCCACCCAATAGTTCAGCTCCATGACGCGGGTATACATTTCCAGCCAGTCGCCCATCTTGTCCTTGGGCGTGAAGACCGGCCAGTTTTCCGGGAACGGAACATAGGGCAGATGGTCGTACCAGACCGGATCGTGCAGCACGAGCGAGCGATAGCGGTTGCGCCAGGAATCGCCGGCGCGCGCGTTCTTCTCGATGACGAGGGTCGGAACGCCGAACTGACGCAGCCGGGCGCCCAGCATGATGCCGCCCTGCCCGCCGCCGATCACCAGGCAATAGGGCTGGTCATGCACGCCGAGATCGCGCGCCTCGCGCGCTCTTGCTTCCGCCCAGGTCTCGCGCTTCGGGTCTGCCTTGTGGCGGATGCCGAGCGGCCGGGCCGGCCCCTTCCGCTCCTCGAAACCCTTGAGCTCGGTCATCGCCGTGAACAGCGTGCGGCAGCGGCCGTCCTTGAGCCGCAGGATCCCCTCGCCCCGCGCGACCACCGTCTCGAAGCTGAACCACGCTTCGATGATGCCGTCGTCGACGCTTGGGTCTCCGGTCAGGTGCCAGTGCGACGGCTGCGCCAGATGGAGCGTGGCCTTCAGCATCTCGCGGATCGCGGCCTGCCCCTCCATGGTCTTGATGTTCCAGGTGAAGGCAAGCAGATCGCGCCAGTAGCAATCCTCGACGAAAAGGCCGGTCGCAGCCTCGATGTCGCCGGCCTCGAGCGCACGGCCGAAAGCGCCAAGCCAGGTTGCTGCCTGTTGCAATGGTGCGATGTCGAGCATTCTTCTTGGTCCCTTTTTCAGTTCGAATTCCTTTTCGAAGCCGGCGCCGCCGCCTTCTCCTTCTCCCCTTGCGGGAGAAGGTGGATCGGCGCGATAGCGTCGAGACGGATGAGGGGTGTTCCAGCGGAGTGAGACGCTGGCGTCCCCGGGAGCACCCCTCATCCGACCTCGCTTCGCGAGGCCACCTCCTCCCACAAGGGGAGAAGGGAAAGCCGCCTCAATCTCCGAGCGGCTCCATCTCCTTGCCCGTCCGATGGATCTGGGCGTTGTATTTGATGCGGCGCACGGTTTCGCGCGCCGGGCCGTCAATCCTGTAAGCGGTCGCCACCGCCAGAAGATCGATGGCCGCGAGGAAGGCGTAGCGCGACGCGGTCGGCTTCAGCGTGTCGGGATATTCTGGCACGGCAACCGTCAGCGGCACGTCGCAGACGCGCGTCAGCTCTGTGTCCGGCGCCGTCACGCAGATCGCGTTGGCGCGATAATGCTTGGCGAGCTCGACCGCTTCGATCACCTCGCGCGTGCGGCCGGTGGCCGAAATCGCGATCACCAGATCGCCCGGCTTCAGTGTCGAGGCGGTCATGCGCATCAAATACGGATCGCATTGCGCGCTGATGGTGATGCCATAGCGGAACAGGCGGTATTGCGTCTCCTGCGCCAGCGCCGACGAACTGCCGCCGAGGCCGAACACCGTCACCTGCCGCGCCTTGGCGATCAGCTCCGCCGCCTTCTGCAACTGTCCCGGATCGATCTGCCGCTCCGCCTCCTGCAGCGCGCGCCGCGCCTCGCCGAACACCGCGTTCCAGAAAGGCATGCCGCTGTCGCCATTCGTGGGTTGCGGCTTGGTGGCAAGATAGAGCGCGCCGACGACCAGGCTCTGCGCCAGCTTCAGCTTGAAGTCGCGCACACCCTCGCAACCGATGGCACGGCAAAAGCGGGTCACCGTCGGTTCACTGACCCCTGCTCGCTGCGCGAGTGCCGCATTTGAGGCATCGACCGCATATTTGACGTCGTCGAGCACGACGTCGGCGACGCGACGCTCGGCCGGCCGCAGCTCCGCATAGCTGTCCTTCACCTGCGAGATGATATCGGGAATGCGCCTGACATGGTCGTGCCGGTCGTCGTCCTCTTCCGTGGTTCGCAACGCCTGGCTGTCAGCTTCGGTCATTGGCCAGTCCTCCCCAGTCCGCTTCTGGAGCATCTTCGCGATTATCCGTCCGCTGGCAGGCAATCAACTGCGGCGAGTATGTAGGAAAGTAACAGACACTGCAAGCGGGCAGAAAACAACGAAAAATCATACTATTAGATAAGAGATGATTGAACCTGATGCTTTCGCACTTCGCTGCCGCTTGACAGTAAAGTAGGATAGTTACAGACTGATTTTGCGGACAGAGACCGTCGGGCGAAGGCGTAGGCAACGCCCGCTGGGTAAGCCAGCCAAAACCCCTATAAAATTCCTATATCTTTCTCATCCGCCCCGTCTCGAACCTTTATGGCGATCGGGTCCATATTTCCATTCGAAGAAGCGCTTGATCGCCGTCACCGCCAAGGTGACGTGCGTCCGCGCGCAGTTTTGATCCCGCCGATGCGGGCCGTCGACACAAATGAAAAACAAGGAACGCCTGCAATGGACCTCCTAGTTCTCGGGATCGGGATTTTGTTCTTCGCCCTGTCCTTAGCCTACGTCAAAGCCTGCGACGTTATCTGAGCGGAAGGGTCGGATCATGCTTCTCGATTACATCCTTGGCGGCGCGGTGACCTTGTTCCTGCTCGCCTATCTCACCTACGCCCTCATCCGCCCAGAACGCTTCTGATCGGCGCACGGAAGGTCACATCATGACACTCAACGGCTGGATACAGATCCTCGTCTATTGCGGGGTCCTGCTTTTGCTCGTGAAGCCGCTCGGCGGCTACATGTATCGCGTTTTCAGCGGCGACCGGACCTTGCTGTCGCTGGTGCTCGTTCCGATCGAGCGTGGCCTCTATCGCCTCGCCGGAACGAGCGAGAAGGAAGAACATCATTGGGCCGTCTACGCGACCGGCATGCTGCTCTTCAACCTCGCCGGCTTCCTCGTTCTTTACGCGCTGCAGCGGCTGCAGGGCGTGCTGCCCTACAATCCCGCCGGGATGACGGCGGTCGAGCCCGGGCTCGCCTTCAACACCGCAGCCAGCTTCATCACCAACACCAACTGGCAGAACTACGGCGGCGAAAGCACGATGTCCTACCTCGTGCAGATGGCCGGCCTCACCGTTCAGAACTTCGTGTCCGCCGCCACCGGCATTGCAATCGCCATTGCCCTGATCCGCGGCTTTGCCCGCGCTTCAGGCAAGTCGATCGGCAATTTCTGGGTCGATCTCACCCGCTGCACGCTCTACGTGCTCCTGCCGATGTGCATCGTGCTGACGCTTGCCTATGTCTGGCTGGGCATACCGCAGACGCTCGGGCCCTATGTCGATGCGACCACGCTGGAAGGCGCCAAGCAGACGATCGCGCTCGGACCGGTTGCCTCGCAGGTCGCCATCAAGATGCTCGGCACCAATGGCGGCGGCTTCTTCAACGCCAATGCGGCGCATCCTTTCGAGAACCCCGACGCCATCTCGAACTTCATCCAGATGCTGACGATCTTTACGCTGGGTGCTGCGCTCACCAACGTCTTCGGCCGCATGGTCGGCAGTGAGCGCCAGGGCTGGGCCATCCTTGCCTCGATGGGCGTGCTGTTCCTGGCCGGCGTCGCCGTCTGCTACTGGGCGGAAGCCGCCGGCAACCCGCTGGTCCATGCGCTCGGCATCGACGGCGGCAACATGGAAGGCAAGGAGACCCGCTTCGGCATCGCCTTGTCCGCTCTCTTCGCCGTCATCACCACGGCCGCCTCCTGTGGCGCCGTCAACGCCATGCATGACAGCTTCACCGCGCTTGGCGGCATGATCCCGCTCATCAACATGCAGCTCGGCGAAGTTATCGTCGGCGGTGTCGGCGCCGGCTTTTACGGCATCCTGATGTTCGTCGTCATCGCCGTCTTCGTCGCCGGCCTGATGGTCGGCCGCACGCCCGAATATCTCGGCAAGAAGATCGAGGCCAAGGAGGTCAAGATGGCGATGCTCGCCATCCTGTGCCTGCCGCTGGCGATGCTCATCTTCACGGCCATCGCCGTGGTCCTGCCGAGCGCCGTGGCCTCGATGGCCAATGGCGGCCCGCATGGCTTCACCGAGGTGCTCTATGCCTACACATCGGCGGCCGCGAACAACGGCTCGGCCTTCGGCGGCCTCTCCGGCAACACGCACTGGTACAACATCACCATGGCCATCGGCATGCTGATGGGCCGCTTCCTGGTCATCATCCCGGCTTTAGCCATCGCCGGCTCGCTGGCCGCCAAGAAGACCGTGCCCGCTTCCGCCGGCACCTTCCCGACCGACAGCATGCTGTTCGTCGGCCTCCTGGTCGGCGTCATCATCATCGTCGGCGGCCTCACCTTCTTCCCGTCGCTTGCCGTCGGCCCGATCGTCGAGCACCTGGCGATGATCCACGGACAGACCTTCTGAGATGACCATGCCCTGGTTCAACAACATACGTCGGCACGACCGTCGCCAACCCGGTGACGGAGCGCCCGATGACGGTGGGGACGAGAAGCCTCGTCCTTTTCCGACGCTCTCCACCTTCCTTGGCATGGCAGCCGTGCTGTTCGTGCTGTGGCTGCTGGCCTCCGGCCTTCCGCGCCTGTTGCCGAAGACCGAACACCCGGCGCCGTCCAACATCACCGATACTGGAGCCTCGAAATGAGCCAGTCCAAATCCGCGAGCATCCTGGATGCCCGCATCCTGGTGCCCGCCATCGGCGGCGCCTTCCGCAAGCTCGACCCGCGCACGCTGATCAAGAACCCGGTGATGTTCGTCGTCGCCGTCGTCTCGGCGCTCACCACCGTGCTGTTCGTCAAGGATCTCGTCACCGGCGGCGGCGATCTCGGCTTCACCCTGCAGATCATCATCTGGCTCTGGTTCACCGTGTTGTTCGCCAATTTCGCCGAGGCCGTCGCCGAAGGCCGCGGCAAGGCGCAGGCCGATTCGCTGCGCAAGGCGCGCACCGAGACCCAGGCCAAGCTGCTCGCCAATGGCGATCGCTCGAAATTCAAGTTGGTGCCCGGCACCAGCCTGAAGGTCGGCGACATCGTGCTGGTCGAAGCCGGCGACATCATCCCCTCGGACGGCGAGGTGATCGAAGGCGTGGCCTCCGTCAACGAAGCCGCGATCACCGGTGAATCCGCGCCCGTCATCCGCGAATCCGGCGGCGACCGTTCGGCCGTCACCGGCGGCACCCAGGTGCTGTCCGACTGGATCCGCGTGCGCATCTCCGCCGCTTCCGGCCATACCTTCCTCGACCGCATGATCTCGCTGGTCGAAGGTGCGGAGCGCCAGAAGACCCCGAACGAGATCGCGCTCAACATCCTGCTTGTCGGCATGACGCTGATCTTCGTGTTGGCGACCGCGACCATCCCGAGCTTCGCCTCCTATTCGGGCGGCTATATCTCGGTGACGGTCCTCGTTGCGCTCTTCGTGACGCTGATCCCGACCACGATCGGCGCGCTGCTGTCGGCCATCGGCATCGCCGGCATGGACCGCCTGGTGCGCTTCAACGTGCTCGCAATGTCCGGCCGCGCCGTCGAGGCCGCCGGCGACGTTGATACACTTCTCCTCGACAAGACCGGCACCATCACGCTCGGCAACCGCCAGGCGACGGAGTTCCGCCCGGTCAAGGGCGTCCCCCAGCAGGAGCTGGCCGATGCGGCCCAGCTTGCCTCGCTGGCCGACGAGACGCCGGAAGGCCGCTCGATCGTCGTGCTGGCCAAGGAGAAATACGCCATCCGGGCTCGCGACATGGCAACGCTGCACGCGACCTTCGTGCCCTTCACCGCGCAGACCCGCATGAGCGGCGTCGACATTGACGGCTCGTCGGTGCGCAAGGGCGCGGTGGATGCGGTGCTTGCCCATGTCAACCAGGCGACGGTCGCCGCGCATGGCGCCCGTCCGGCCGGCGACACGATCCGCGACCTGCAGGCGATCGCCGACGAGATCGCCAAGGCCGGCGGCACGCCGCTGGCGGTCGAGCGCGACGGTCGCCTGCTCGGCGTCGTCCATCTCAAGGACATCGTCAAGGGCGGCATAGCCGAGCGTTTCGCCGAACTGCGCAAGATGGGCATCCGCACGGTGATGATCACCGGCGACAACCCGCTGACCGCGGCGGCAATTGCCGCGGAAGCCGGCGTCGACGACTTCCTCGCCCAGGCGACGCCCGAGAACAAGCTGTCGCTGATCCGCGAGGAGCAGGCCAAGGGCAAGCTGGTCGCCATGTGCGGCGACGGCACCAACGACGCCCCGGCGCTCGCCCAGGCCGATGTCGGCGTCGCCATGAACACCGGCACGGTCGCCGCGCGCGAGGCCGGCAACATGGTCGACCTCGACAGCGATCCGACCAAGCTGATCGAGATCGTCGAGATCGGCAAGGCGCTCTTGATGACGCGCGGCTCGCTGACGACCTTCTCGATCGCCAACGACGTGGCCAAGTACTTCGCCATCATCCCGGCGATGTTCGCCGTCTTCTATGTTGCGCCCGGTCAGTCGACCGGTCCGCTGCAGGCGCTCAACATCATGCATCTGGCGACGCCGCAGAGCGCCATCCTGTCGGCTATCATCTTCAACGCGCTGATCATCATCGCGCTGATCCCGCTGTCGCTGAAAGGCGTGAAGTATCGTGCCATCGGCGCCGGCTCGCTGCTCACCCGCAACCTGCTGATCTACGGCCTTGGCGGCATCATCGTGCCGTTCGTCGGCATCAAGGCGATCGACCTGATCGTTACGGCCCTCGGCCTCGCATAAGGATAACCCCGATGTTCAAGCAACTCAGGCCCGCGATCGTCATGATCGTCTTCTTCACGGTGCTGACCGGTCTCATCTATCCGATCGGCATGACCGGCATTGCCCAGGCGCTGTTCCCGAACCAGGCCAATGGCAGCCTGATCACCAAGGACGGCAAGGTGATCGGCTCCGGCCTGATCGGCCAGGCCTTCGCCAGCGACCGCTATTTCCATGGCCGGCCGTCGGCCGCCGGCAATGGCTACGACGCCGGCGCCTCCGGCGGCTCCAATCTCGGCCCGACAAACCCGAAGCTGATCGAACGCATCAAGGGTGACGCCGAGAAGCTGAAGACGGAAAACCCGAACACGCCGGTGCCGATGAACCTCGTCACCACCTCGGGCAGCGGCCTCGATCCAGTCATCAGCCCCGAGGCCGCGTATTTCCAGGTGCCGCGCGTCGCCAAGGCCCGCGGCGTGGACGAAGCCAAGGTGAAGGCGCTCGTCGCCAGCCATGTCGAGGATCGCGAGCTGGGCTTCATGGGTGAGCCGGCGGTCAACGTGCTCGCGCTCAACCTGGCGCTGGATGACCTGAAGTAATCACCCTCCGCGCCGGGGATCGACACGACCCCCGGCGCAATTCATGATTGGACCTGATGCCGGACGACAGGACCGACTCCCAGAACCGACCGTCCCCCGACGCGCTCCTCGAGCATGCCGAGCGCGAGGGCCGTGGCCACCTGCGCATATTTCTCGGCGCGGCCCCCGGCGTCGGCAAGACCTATGAGATGCTGATGGCCGGCCGCGCCCAGCGCGCCGACAGCATCGACGCCGTGATCGGCATCGTCGAGACGCACGGCCGCAAGGAAACCCAGGCCCTGGTCGACGGCTATGAGGTGATCCCGCGCCGGCTGGTCGAGTATCGCGGCCAAACCTTGGACGAAATGGACATCGACGCCATCCTGAAGCGGCGTCCCGCCCTGGTCCTGGTCGACGAGCTTGCCCACACCAACGCGCCCGGCAGCCGGCATCCCAAACGCTATCTCGATGTGCAGGAGATCCTTGCGCAAGGCATCGACGTCTACACCACGCTCAACATCCAGCATGTCGAGAGCCTGAACGACGTCGTCGCCCAGATCACGCGCGTCAGGGTGCGCGAGACTGTTCCCGATTCCATCATCGACGAGGCCGACGACATCGAGGTCATCGACCTCACCCCCAGCGACCTGATCAAACGGCTGCAGGACGGCAAGGTCTATTTCCCCAACACCGCGCAACGCGCCATCGAGAACTATTTTTCGCCGGGCAATCTGACGGCGCTGCGCGAGCTGGCCTTGCGCCGCACCGCCCAGCGCGTCGACGAACAGCTGCTCAACCACATGCAGTCGCACGCCATTCCGGGCCCCTGGGCGGCCGGCGAGCGCGTCCTCGTCTGCGTCGACTCGCAGCCTGGCGGAGCGGCTCGCATCCGCTATGCGCGCCGGCTCGCCGACCGGCTGCGCGCGCCCTGGACGGCGCTCCACGTCGACACGCCTCGCCTGGCCGGCCTGTCCGAGGAGGACAAGGACCGCCTGGCCAGGAATCTTCGCCTTGCCGAACAGCTCGGCGCCGAGATCACCACCATTCCGGGTCAGAACGTTGCCCAGGACATCGTGCGCCACGCAACGGCGAACAATTTCACCCATATCGTCATCGGCAGGCCGACCCGCTCGCGCTGGCGCGAGCTGATCGAGGGCTCGCTCACTTACGATCTGATCCGCAATGCCGGCGACATCAGCGTCCATGTCATTTCGGGCGCCGGGCGCGATGCCGACACGCCGTCGGCGCGGGTGAAAGCGGCGCCCGAGCAGAAGCCTTTCCAGATCTGGCCCTATCTGTTCTCGACGATCTATGTCGCCGGCGCGCTGGCCGTCGGCTCGATCCTCGACCAGTTCCTCGACGTCCGCAATCTCGCCAGCGTCCTGCTTCTGGCGGTGCTGACAGCGGCCGTGACGTTCGGGCTCTGGCCGGCGCTCTATGCCTGTTTCCTGAGCGCGCTTGCCTTCAACTTCTTCTTCCTCGAGCCGCGTTACACGCTGACGATAAGGGATCCAGAAAGCATCGTTGCCTTTGCGGTCTTCCTCGTCGTGGCCGTGATCGCCAGCAATCTGACGGCGCGCGTGCAGCGCCAGGCAGTCGCCGCGCGCTCGCGGGCACGCGCCACCGAGGACATCTATTCCTTCTCCAAGAAGCTTGCCGGCGCCGGCATGCTTGACGACGTGCTGTGGGCCACCGCCTTTCAGATCGCCTCGATGCTGAAAGTCCGCGTCGTGCTGCTGCTGCCGGAAAACGGCACCATCACCGTCAAGGCCGGCTATCCGCCGGACGACACCCTGGCCGAGGCCGACATCGCGGCCGCCCGCTGGGCCTGGGAGCACAACCGCGCCGCCGGCCGCGGCGCCGACACCTTGCCTGGCGCAAAACGTCTCTATCTCCCCTTGCGCACGGGGCGAACCGCGATCGGCGTGGTCGGTCTCGACAATGACAAGCAGGGGCCGCTGCTGACGCCGGAGCAGCAGCGCCTGCTCGACGCCTTGGCCGACCAGGCCGCCGTCGCCATCGAGCGTGTCCAGCTCGTCGCCGATGTCGACCGCGCCCGGCTTGCGGCCGAGGCCGACCGGCTGCGCTCGGCGCTGCTCACCTCGATCTCGCATGATTTGAAGACGCCGCTCGCCGCGATCATGGGTGCGGCCGGCACGCTCAAGGAATTCGCGCCGGCGTTGCCGGAAAAGGATCGCGCGGAGCTTCTGTCGACGGTCGTCAGCGAAGCGGAGCGGCTGAACCGCTTCATCGCCAATCTGCTCGACATGACCAGGATCGAGTCGGGCGCGATGGAGCCGAACTACGCGCTCCATTATGTCGGCGATGTAGTCGGCTCGGCGCTGAACCGGGCACAGAAGATCACCGCCGAGCACACAATAGAGACAGACATTCCGGCTGACCTCCCGATGCTGCGGCTCGATCCGGTGCTGTTTGAGCAGGCGCTGTTCAACCTCCTCGACAACGCTGCCAAATATGCCTCGCCCGGCTCGGCCATCCGGCTGCAGGCCTGGGTGGATAACGGCGCCGTCATCCTGCAGGTGATGGATGAGGGACCGGGCGTCCCGCCGGAGGATCTGGAGCGGATATTCGACACCTTCTACCGCGTGCGCAAGCGCGACCAGGTGCGCGCCGGCACCGGTCTCGGCCTGTCGATCAGCCGCGGCTTCATCGAGGCGATGGGCGGCACGATCGCAGCCGCCAACCGCACCGACCGGCAAGGCGCGATCTTTACCATCCGCATGCCGGTGCCGCCTGAGTTGCCTGTGCTGGGCGCCCCCCTTACGGATGATGCGGCATGACAAATCAGACCGTCTCCATCTTGGTCGTCGACGACGAACCGCCGATCCGTAAATTGCTGCGCGTCGGCCTCGGCAGTCAGGGCTATGCGGTCTCCGAAGCGCCGAACGCCAGGGCGGCGATCGAGCTCATGCAGGCCGAGCGGCCCGACCTGATCCTGCTCGATCTCGGCCTGCCCGGCATGACCGGTCTCGAGCTGCTCGGCAAATGGCGCAGCGACGGGCTCGACATTCCGGTCGTCATCCTTTCCAGCCGCACCGACGAGGCCGGTATCGTCTCGGCGCTCGAGCTTGGCGCCGACGATTATGTGACAAAGCCCTTCGGCATGAACGAGCTTGTAGCCCGCATCCGCGTGGCGCTGCGCCACAAATTCCAGCAGCAGGGCGAGAAGCCGGTATTCCACACCGGCGACCTTTCGGTCGACCTGGTGAAGCGCATCGTCAAGGTCGAGGGCAAGGACGTAAAACTGTCGCCGAAGGAATACGACATCCTGCGCATGCTCGTGCAATATGCCGGCAAGGTGCTGACCCATCAGTTCCTGATGAAGCAGATCTGGAACGACTCGACCGACGTCCAATATCTCAGGGTCTACGTGCGCCAGTTGCGCCAGAAGATCGAGAAGACCCCGGACCAGCCGCGCTACATCATCACCGAGACCGGTGTCGGCTATCGATTGCGTGAGGTGGAATAGCTGACGGAAACCGCTGTGGTTGGCCGAAGCATCTCAACGTCGTCATCCACGGGCGGAGCGGGAGCGAAGCGGACGCGTAGACCCGAGGATCCATGCCGTTACGCCAGCCAGGGAGCGCTGCGGAGCAGAACCTGGATCGTCGCAACGCTTCGAAGTCACGGCATGGATCCTATGGTCTGCGTCGCTTCGCTCCTTGCTCCGCCATAGGATGACGAAGCGATAGGCGCTTCAGCAAAATCCCTGCAGGCGCATCCGCCAACATACAGCAGCGATCCCGGCGAAAACTAATGCATGTCGCCCAGAAGTGTACGCGGTTCTGGGACAACGACATGCATAAAAACAAGGACTTAAAGCGCGTCGCCTGAATCCGTTTCAGCGTGACGCGCTCTAATCCGCCGACAGGTCCGCCGTTCGGGCGAGCGCGCTGCCCAAGCCGTTGAGCGAGATGGTGAAGGAGATCGGCTGCGTCGTGTCCGCCGCCGTGGCGTCGATCTTCAGCGTGGTGCCGTTCTGCAAGAGCGGCGTGGTATCGGCATCGAACGCCACCGGCACCAGGCAGCCTACCGGCTGGCAGGTGTTGAACTGCAGCGTGCCATCGAGCTTCTTGTCGTCGATCTCGAGCGAGACACCGTTGGCCAAGGCAAGCCCGAAGGGCAGCGCCAGCGTGCCCGCGGCGTCCCGGCCGGTCTTGGTCGTCAATTCGATCGCCAGCAGCCGCTGGCCGCTCTGCTTGTTGAACTGCTGATGCGACAGGCTGCAGACCTTGTTGGTGCCGGTGACCTGGCAGTTGACAGTCCAGTCGCCATGCGTTTCCGACAACGCCGAGGCGCCACCCGGCAGTTGCGGCTTGGCTGCCGCGGGCTGAGCGGCAGGCGCCACCTTGTCGCCCTTGTTCTGGGCGGCAAGCCCCGCCGCCGGCACTCCTGCGATGCAGGCGGCTGCCAGCATCGCCGCAAGATACGCGTACTTCGTCCTCATGACATCCCTTCTTGGCCCCCGCCCCGCGTCAGCTAGAAGCTGACCTTCAGGGACGCGCTGACTGCGTTCTGCCTGACCGTTTCCCCGAAAGCGCCGTTGTACCCGACCGCCAGGCCGACGCCGTTGACGCCATTGAGCTCCAGCCCGGCGCGGGCCCGATAGAGCGGCGAATCGATGGCTTCCGTCAAGTGCAATGCTGGGTTGCCGGGCAGATTCTCGGCGGCGGCAAAGCGCCCCTCGATCTCCTACTGCTTGGTGGAGCACTCGCGCTGCCTCCGTGAACAGCATCACGTTTCGCAGTCGCCCATGGCGCCGTTGGCCGGCCGCACTATATAGAACACATGGTTTTTCGCATGGGAGCCGACCAAATGCTTCGTCACACCCTGACTGTTCTTGCGGGCACCTTGCTGGCGGTCGCGATTTCTCAGGTTGCTTACGCGCAGGTCGTCATCCCGACGAATCGCAACGCTTTGGTGCAGCAGAACCAGCTTCAGCAGTTGCAGAACAGTTTGCAGCGGCAGCAATACCAACAGCAGCAGCAATTGTATCGCGAGCTTGACAGGCAGACCGCGCCCAAGCCGCGGCCCGATGTGCCGGTATATGACCAGACATGTCGAATGGAAGCGGTCGGCAACACGATTTCGCGGGTTTGCCGCTGACATTTCGCTTTTTTCAGTTTATTAGCCGACTTACTTGCTGGCAAAATGCCGGATTGCAAGGGCGGTGGTTTTAGGGTCTGCAGGGGACAGGGTTTTTTGCCCGCGCGGATAGCGTATGGCAGGGGCGCTGCTCTCACCGGAATTTGGGATGGCAACAACCAAGAAGAAAGCAGTTCGCCGGGCCAGGAAAGGGCAGCGGATCCGCCAGGTGGCGGCCATTCCGTTTCGGTTGCGCGAGGACGGCGGTCTCGAAGTGTTGCTGGTCACCTCACGCGCCACGCGGCGTTTCATCGTGCCCAAGGGTTGGCCGATGAAGGGCAAGTCCGGGCGCAAGGCGGCAACGATCGAAGCCCAGGAGGAAGCAGGCGTTCTCGGCAAGACGCTGAGGCAACCTGCCGGAACCTATTCCTATTGGAAGCGCATCAACAACGGCTTCATTCGCGTGGATGTTGCGGTCTATCTGCTCGAGGTCACCGAGGAGCTTGCCGACTGGCAGGAAGCCGCGAACCGGCAGCGCGCGTGGCTGCCGGCGGCAGACGCCGCCTTGCTCATCGACGAGCCGGAGCTTTCGACACTGCTGAGGGATTTGACTGTTCCGTCAGCCGACCCGGCATAAACAGACACCTATTCAGTATCGTTCGGGCCGTACCGGCATGCCGGTATAGATCCACAGCCGCGGTTTCGGCCGAGCACGCCCATTCGCTGCTTGACTTATACATATCCGAGCGGTTATACGTCGATCAATAGCCAACGGGTTATTGATTGCGATGACCGCCGCGCACGATATGCTGTTCAGGACGCTTGCCGATCCGACAAGGCGCGCCATCTTCGAGCGTCTGTGTCGTCAAGGCGAGCAGACGGTCGGAGCCCTCACCGCGCAGGCCGGCGTGTCGCAGCCTGCGGTGTCCAAGCATCTCGGCGTGCTCAAGGCGGCGGGGTTGGTACGCGACCGCCATGAAGGGCGCCAGACCCATTACAGCGCTCAGCTCAAAGCGCTTGCGCCGTTGATGGACTGGACGCGCGACATGGCGGGGTTTTGGGAAAGCCGGTTCGACGACCTGGAAGACCTGCTCAAAAGGATGGACCAATGAATGAAATGCCGGCCGGAACGCGCTCCGTGATTGTCGAGCGCGAGATACCTTTTCCGCCGGAAAAGATCTGGCGCGCGCTCACCCAACCGCATCTCATCGAGGAGTGGCTGATGAAGAACAATTTCAAGCCGGTCGTGGACCATCGCTTCAATCTGAGCGCGGATTGGGGAGGCGTCGACTGCCAGGTGCAGACGGTCGAGCCCAACAGGACGCTGTCCTACAGCTGGGACACCAAGGACCTCGAGAGCGTCGTCACCTGGACGCTCACCCCGACGAACGCGGGCACGCATCTGCGCATGGAGCAGGTTGGCTTCCGCACCGACCAGGAGCCGTACTACCGCGGCGCCACAGTGGGCTGGAAGCGCAACTTCACGGCCTTGGAGCATTTGCTTTCGCGGATCGATTGAAGTCCGCCAAAGCTTCAAGGGACAGACACGGTCCTGGGCGGGCGGCAAACCGCAGGTGTAAGCAATGGAGACACGAAAATGAAGATCAAGCTGACCAGCATCTATGTCGACGACCAGGAAAAGGCTCTTGGTTTCTATACCGACGTCCTGGGCTTCACCAAGAAGGCCGACTTCACCAATGGACCATTTCGCTGGCTTACGGTTACCTCGCCCGACGACCCGAACGGCACTGAACTGCAGCTGGCGCTCAACGACAATCCGGCGGCGAAAACCTATCAGCAGGCCATCTTCGAACAGGGCCAGCCGGCGCTGATGCTTTTCAGCGACGACATCAAGGGCGACCATGAGCGTATCAAGGCCAATGGCGGCAACTTTGCCATGGCGCCGACCGCGGTGACCGGCGCGACGATCGCGCAGCTCGACGACACCTGCGGCAACCTCATTCAGCTTTCGCAGCTGGCGCGCTGGTAGGCAGCTCGATCCGTCTCGTCATTTGCAAGGGAGGTTAGATTGAACTGGAGCAAGTGGATCAGGCAGCTTCACCGCTGGCTGTCGATCATCTTCACACTCACCGTTGTTGCCAATTTCGCCGCCATGGCCATGGGCCCACCGCCCGCCTGGATCGTCTATTCGCCGTTGATTCCGCTTTTCCTGCTGCTGTTCAGCGGCCTCTACATGTTCGTGCTGCCCTATGCCGCCAGGCGGCGCGACGAGTCGGTGCGCGGGCGCATAGGATCGGCCTGATGGCGAAGGCGAAATCGCAGAAGGTTGCCGCCGTTTCCCCGACCGCGAAGCCCGTCCTGCTTTCAGGCGGCAACCCGCAGATCGCCAAGGGCTACGGCGATGTTCCCGTGCAGGCCTATATCGCGGCGATGCCGGGCTGGAAGAGCGGGATCGGGGGGCGGCTCGACCAACTCATCATGCAGGCCGTCCCCAACGTGCAGAAGGCCGTCAAATGGAACTCTCCATTTTACGGAATGGAAGGCGAAGGCTGGTTTCTCGGCATCCACTGCTTCACCAAATACATCAAGGTGGCCTTCTTTCGCGGCATGTCGCTCAAGCCGGTGCCGCCCGGCGAATCCAAGAGCAAGGACACACGCTATTTCCACATCCATGAGAACGACCGGCTCGACGAGGAGCAATTCGTTTCCTGGGTGAAGCAGGCGAGCCAGTTGCCTGGAGCATGATCCCGAAAAGTGGGAGCCGGTTTTCGGAAGAGATCATGCTCCAACTAGCAGCCGGATCAGGATGACGATCCAACGAACGTCATGCTGATCCGGCGAACGGATGTAAGCGCACGAACGATCAAGCGCCGTCCCCCTTAAAAGGGCCACGGTGGCAATCTCTTATCCAGCATCAAGGGAGAAACCGGACATGCAAGAAGGCGGCGAGCAGGACGAGAAGTCTCCGTCCGAGCTGATCGACGGAAGGATCAAGGAACTGGGCGACTGGCGTGGCGAGACGCTTGCCCGGCTCCGCGGCCTTATCAAGGAGGCCGCGCCCGAAGCCATGGAGGCATGGAAATGGCGCGGCGTGCCGGTCTGGGAGGACGCCGGCATGATCTGCACCGGCGAGACCTACAAGGCCGTGGTCAAGCTGACCTTCGCCAAGGGCGCGGCGCTGCCCGATCCGGCGAAGCTCTTCAACTCCAGCCTCGAAGGCAACACCAGGCGCGCCATCGATTTCAAAGAGGGCGACAAGATCAACGCCGACGCTCTGAAGGCGCTCGTTCGCGAAGCCGTGGCCCTCAACAAATCCAGGACCAAACGCTGAGAGACGGCAGCTGCCGGGCGCTATCGGGTTGATCGCGCCGGCTTTCTTGTTCTGCGCCTTCGAGGGCAATCCGTGTCGAAGGCCGGCAATTAAGCAGTTGATGTTATACCGAACCGCATCGCTTCCGGCGGATACTATGCGCTGAAGATCGCCATTACGCATCGTAAGCGCCCGGCTGTTGCCGTGCAATAACTCGTGAAACAAATACCGGACAAATTTATCACCCGTTAAGCGAGGCGCGTTATCTGGATTATTGTCGCCGGTAACCGGGCGACATGCGGGGAAGAACATCGTCTCAACCGACGGATGAGCCAGTCGGACAGACACCAAGCGAGCCAGCACAAGCTCCATGGGAATGGGATGAAGCTCTCATCGACCGATGCCGGTCCGCGTCTCATAGGGCTGGTCTGGCCCTTCGTCGCGGTCGTCCTGATCCAGGCACTGGTTGCGACCCTCAGCCTCCACACACTATCGGCCGTCCGCGCCTATGTCGGCGGCGAAAGCCAATGGTCGAAAGGGCAAAAGCACGCCATCTATTTCCTGAGCCTTTATGCCGATACCGGCCAGGAAGAATATTTCAGCGAATATCGTCAAGCCATCGCCGTGCCGCTGGCCGATCGCGCCGCGCGGCTGGCACTCGAACAGGCCGAGCCCGACACGAACGCTGCCCGGCTTGGCTTTCTCGGCGGCAACAATCACCCCGACGATGTCGCCGGCCTGATCTGGCTGTTCCGGAATTTCCGCCGTGTGAGCTATCTCGATACCGCGATCGGCCACTGGACGGCGGCCGACGAAATGATCCTCGCCATCGAAAGACTTGGCGACGACATGCATCGAAGGCTCGAACAGGGGCCGGCATCCACGGCCGAGATCGGTCTCTGGAAGGCGCAAATCCACCAGCTCGACCGCCAGATCGGACCGCTTGCCAAGGCCTTTTCCGACAGCCTCGGCGAGGGATCGCGCTTTATCAAGATGGCGCTGACGGCCGCCAATCTCGCCACCGCCGCCCTGCTTATCCTGCTCGCCGTCTGGCGCACGCGCAAGCTGATGAATCAGCGCCAGACGTTTCAGAGCGCCCTAAATGCCGAGCGCGAGCGTGCTCAGATCACGTTGGCCTCGATCGGCCAGGCCGTCATCAGCACCGATGCCGAGGGACGGCTGGACTATATGAATGCCGGAGCGGAAAGGCTGCTTGCCTGCTCGCTGGCCGCCGCAAAGGGAAAGCCGGTCAACTCCTTGTTCCGGCTGGTCGACAAGGACAGCGGCGTCGAGGAGGCCGACCTGATCCCGCGCCTGCTGGCAGGCGAGCCGCGCCGCTCCAATGTGCGCCCGCAGCTTCTTGAGCGTTCCGACGGCTCGGTCGTGCCGGTGGCGCTGAATGGCGCCCCGCTGATCGTTTCCGGCACGATCCTGGGTTGCGTCCTGGCCCTGCACGACATGACGCGCGAGCAGGACTATATCGAGCGCCTGTCGTGGCAGGCATCGCATGATGCGCTGACCGGGCTCGTCAACCGCCGCGACTTCGAGAACCGCCTGGCAGACGCGGTCTCCGAAGCGCCGGAAAGTCCGCGCCAGCATGCGCTGATGTATCTCGATCTGGACCAGTTCAAGCTGGTCAACGATACGTGCGGCCATGCCGCCGGCGACCAGTTGCTGCGCCAGATCTCGGTGCTGCTCGCCAATGAGCTGCCGCCCGGCGACATTCTGGCGAGGCTAGGCGGCGACGAGTTCGGCGTGCTGCTCTTCGATTGCGACGCCGACTGTGCCGCCGCCACGGCCGAACGGTTGCGCGCCACGGTCCAGGATCTGCACTTCTCCTGGGAAGGGCGTCCCTTCAACATCAGCGTCAGCATCGGCATGGTCGAAGTCGCCGATGCCGGCATGACGCTGGAAGAGGTGCTGCGCGCCGCCGATGTGGCCTGCTATATGGCCAAGGAAAAGGGCCGCAACCGCGTCCAGTTCCACAGCGACGGCGACACCGCACTGCGCGAGCGCTTCGGCGAGATGGCCTGGGTGCAGCGCCTGCATGCCGCGCTGGATGAGAACCGCTTCAGGCTGCACGCGCAGGAGATCGCGCCGCTGCGTGACGATATCGTGGAACAGGGCGCGCATATCGAAATCCTGCTCAGGCTGACCGACGAGGACGGCAGCTTCGTCACCCCGCAGAGCTTCATTCCGGCGGCGGAGCGCTACGGACTGATGCCGGCGATCGACCGCTGGGTGGTACGCAACACCTTTGCCACTTTGGCGGCCAGGCGCACCGACCCGCGCGCGACGCCGATATCCACTTGCGCGATCAATCTCTCCGGCGCCACTTTCGGCGACGAGACGTTTCTCGGCTTCATGCGCGAGCAATTCGCCACGCACGCCATTGCGCCCGAGACGATCTGCCTGGAGATCACCGAGACCAGCGCCATTGCCAATCTTTCCGAAGCCATGCGCTTCATTGCCGACCTGCGTGGGCTCGGCTGCCGCTTCGCGCTCGACGATTTCGGCTCCGGCATGTCGTCCTTCGCCTATCTGAAGCATTTGCCGGTCGACTACCTCAAGATCGACGGCAGCTTCGTCAAGGACATGCTCGACGACCGCGTCGACCGCGCGATGGTCGAGATGATCCATCACATCGGCAAGGTGACGGGAAAACGCACCATCGCCGAATTCGTCGAAAGCAACGGCATCGTCGAGGCCTTGAAAGCGATCGGCGTCGATTATGCGCAGGGCTATGCGATTGCGCGGCCCCAGCCATTCGACGCGGCCACGGTGCTGGGGCGCGCGCGGATCGAGCGCGGTGCAACCGCAGACGCCCGGCAGACTTTGGCGCAGACGTTGCTCCGCAAGGTCGGCTAGTAATCCCACCTTCTAAAGCGCGTCGCGCTGAACCGGATTCAGGCGACGCGCTTCAACTCTTTGTTTTGATGCATGTCGTTGTCCCAGAACCGCTGCACACTTCTGGGCGACATGCATTAGGCATTCGCCCCTCCGGCTTGCCGCTCCAAGAGGATCGTCGGCTTCTCGTGATAGGTGGTCCGCAGCATTTCGCGGTAGCCGTTCTTTTCGGCCACCTTGAGCGAGGCGCCATTTTCCGGATCGATGATGCAAACGGTTCTCGCCTGCCCGAACGCGCCATCGCCCCAGGCGACGATCTGCCCGACGACTTCGCTCGCAAGTCCTTGACCCTGCGCCTCCGAGGCTAATGCCCAGCCGGCTTCCGGCACGCCCTCAAGCGATGGCTGGATGTCTCGCTTCAGGTCGTGGAAGCCGACCTCGCCAATGAAGCACCCCGACGCCTTGTCCTCGATGGCCCAGAAGCCGTAGCCGATCAGCGACCACAGGCCGGCATGGCGAAGAAACCGCATCCAGCTCTCCTCGCGGGTGCGCGCCTTGCCGCCGATGAAACGGGTGACGGCAGGCTCTGCCCACATGGCGGCATAGGTTTCGAAATCGTCCAGCCGGTGCGGCCGCAGAATGGTGCGCGCCGTCTCGAGGATCGGCACGCCGGCTTCCGTTTTCATGCTCATGGAATTCCCCTCCATTGAGGCGGCAGCGCTTAGCAAACCAGCACGTTCGAACAAGGGCCAGGATCGGCCGGGGTCATCCTCCAGCGCTACGATTTCGGCGTCTGGGAATTTCGACCGACGATGCTACTCTTCGAACTACACGATTCAGCCACGTCGCGCCGCCGCCTAATGCATGTCGCCCAGAAGTGTACGCGGTTCTGGGACAACGACATGCATAAAAACAAGGACTTAAAGCGCGTCGCCTGAATCCGTTTCAGCGCGACGCGCTTTAGCGCAGGGAAAGAACATGGACACCACTGATCTTGTCTTAGCCATCCTCCATCACCTGCTGGTGTTCTCGCTGGCCGGCATCATCGGCGCCGAATTCGTGATGGTACGCGGCGATTTGGGGGCGGCGACGCTCAGGCGCCTTGCCGGCATCGACCGCCACTACGGCATCATCGCCGCGCTGATCGTCATCGTCGGCATCTGCCGGGTGCTCTTCGGTCTGAAAGGCTGGGAATTCTATGTCTACAACTGGGTGTTCTGGGCGAAAATGGTGGCTTTCATCATCGTCGGCCTGTTGTCGATCGTGCCGACCTTGCGCTTCCTCTCCTGGAACAGGCAAGCGAGCGGCAACCCGTCCTTCGCGGTGCCGGCGGCGGAACTCGCTTCGGTGAAGAATTATGTCCGCGCCGAGGGCTTCATCTTCCTGCTCATCCCGGTCTTTGCCGCTGCCATGGCGCGCGGCTACGGGTACTAGACAAAGCCGCTCTAAGCCTCGACCGGAAACGTCTCATCCAGCGGCGCGATCGGCACCAGCGGCGCCGGTATGTCCGTGGTCTTTTCCTTCGACTTGCAGATATCGGCGATGACGCAGGCCGGGCAATCGGGCTTGCGCGCCTTGCAGACATAGCGGCCATGCAGGATCAGCCAGTGATGCGCATGGCGCATATATTCGGCCGGGATGACCCTGAGCAGCCCCTCTTCGACCTGTTCCGGCGTCTTGCCGGGGGCCAGCCCGATCCGATTGCCGATGCGGAAGATATGCGTGTCGACCGCCATGGTGTGCTGGCCGAAGGCGACGTTGAGCACGACATTGGCGGTCTTGCGCCCGACGCCCGGCAGCTTCACCAGTTCGTCGCGATCTTGCGGCACCTGGCCCGCATAGTCGTCGATCAGCGCCTTCGACAAGGCGATCACGTTCTTTGCCTTGTTGCGCCACAGACCTATGGTGCGGATATAGTCGCCGACCTTGGCCTCGCCGAGCGCCAGCATCTTGCCTGGCGTGTCGGCCGCCGCGAACAGCGCCCTCGTCGCCTTGTTGACGCCGGCGTCGGTCGCCTGCGCCGACAGCACCACCGCGACCAGCAGGGTGAAGGCATTGACATAGTCGAGCTCGCCCTTCGGCTCCGGCCGCTGCACGCAAAAGCGCCGGAACATCTCATGCACCTCGGCAGGGCTGTAAAGGGACCGCGAAGCGGCCTTTCGCGGCCGCCGGCTGGGCGGCGGGCCGTTGCCCGCAACGGCGGACTGAGGCTTTTTGACAGCTACGGATTTTTTGGACTTGGGAGGCGCCATTTCCTTCCTATAATATTCCCTCATGAGCGACACAAACGCCTCGTTCCAGGCCGACGAGCCATTTTTCCAAGCCTTGCTGACGCCGCACCGCTCGCTCGGCCGCACCGGCTTCCTGATCCTGATGGGAGCGCTTCTGTTCGGCTGGATCGTCATCGGCGCGTTCTTCCTGGCGCACGGCGCCTGGCCGGTGTTCGGCTTCTTCGGCCTCGACGTGATCGCCGTCTACATCGCCTTCCGCGCCAATTACCGCGCCGCGCGCGCCCGCGAGGAAATATCGGTCTCGCGCACCAGCCTCGACATCCGCAAGACCGCGCCGTCCGGCCGTTCGGAAGCACATCATTTCAATCCGTTCTGGACACGGTTTTCGATCGCCCGCCACAGCGAGATCGGCATCACCAAAATGGCCGTGGAGGCGCAGGGCAAGAGCGTGGCGATCGGCGTCTTCCTCAACCCCGACGACCGCGAAAGTTTTGCGACCGCCTTTTCGCGCGCGCTGGCGGCCGCCAAGACGCGCTGACACCCAAGTACATCAGAACCGGTAGCGCAGCAGCCTGCCGACCTTGCGCATAGCGGGGATAAGCTTCCAGAGGCCAACGAAGAAACGCGCGGACCAGCCCAGGCGGGCCCCATGCTCCGGCTTGTAGGACGGGATCTCGCCGATGAAGCGAAGTTTTGGAACCGCCTGCTCCAATTCACGTGGATCCTCGATGGCCCAATGGACTTCGGCGCCGGTTGCCTTGATGGCCGGATTGAGGCGCATCAGCTTCAGCCCGAAACGGCTGTAGGCGTCGAACATCAACTCGCCGCCGGCAAGATGCGAGACAAGCCGTGCGAGCAGCAGCAGTCCCTCGTCGGCCGCCAGATACGGCGTCAGCCCCTCGGCCACAACGATCGCCGGGCGATTGCGGGGCACCTCAGCCAGCCAATCCGGCTCGGTCACCGACGAAGCGATCAGATGGTAGCGCTCTCTGGACGCATAGAGCTTGCGCCTGAGATCGATGACGTCCGGGTAGTCGACGTCGAACCAGTCGACGCCTTGCGGCGGGTCGACGCGGAATATCCGCGTATCGAGCCCGCACCCCAGATGCAGCGTGACCGCGTCCGGATATCTGCCGAGGAAATCCCGAACGCAAGCGTCCAGTGTTTTCGCCCTGATTGCAAATCCCAGCCCGAGATTGCCGTCGACCTTGAGCCTTGAGAAATCATAGTCGATCTCGCGCACCGCCTCGTCGGCGAAGCGATCCTGGAGCAGCGAATGCGGCAACCGGCTCTCCAACGCCTTGCCGTAAAGCGTCATCAGCAAGGTTTCCCTTGCTCCGGTCAGATTTACCTTTTCGCCGGCCATGACTGTTCTCTTCGGCTCGAAGCTGACTCTATCTGGGTATGGGCGGCAGGAAGGCAAGTTTCGGGTGGTTGCAAAGCTCTGGAAGAACGATATTCGCGGTCAAGGAGATATTGCCATGAACGCCCAGATGACCATGAATACCCGCATGAAACCGTCAGCGATCCTTCAGAACGACATCACCCCCGAAGGCAGCGACTACGAGATCGTGCGCCGCGCCATCGAGAAGATCAGCCTCGACTATCGCGACCAGCCCTCGCTAGAGGTCTTGGCCGAGGAAGTCGGCGAGACGCCGACCGGCCTGCAGAAACTCTTCACCCGCTGGGCCGGCCTGTCGCCCAAGGCCTTCCTGCAGGCGGTGACGCTCGATCATGCGCGCAGGCTGCTCGATTCCGGCATGCCGCTCCTCGAGACCTCGTTCGAGCTCGGCATGTCCGGCCCCGGCCGGCTGCACGACCTGTTCGTCACCCATGAGGCGATGTCGCCTGGCGACTACAAGACCCGGGGCGCGGGTCTCACCATCCGCTATGGCTTTCACATCTCGCCTTTTGGCATCGCGCTGATCATGGTCACCGACCGGGGTCTCGCCGGCCTGGCCTTCTGTGACGCCGGCGGGGAGCGGGCTACCTTCGCCGACATGTCCGGCCGCTGGCCGAACGCGACTTACGTCGAGGACATGTCCGCCACCCAGTCTTACGCCGCGCGCGTTTTCGACCCGACGCATTGGCGCGCCGACCAGCCGCTGCGCGTGGTGATGATCGGCACCGATTTTCAGCTTCGCGTCTGGGAAGCCTTGCTGCGCATCCCGATGGGCAGGGCCTGCACCTATTCCTCGATCGCGGCAAGCATCGGCGCGCCGAGCGCCAGCCGGGCCGTGGGCGCCGCTGTGGGCGCCAACCCGATGTCGTTCGTGGTGCCCTGCCATCGCGCGCTGGGCAAATCCGGCGCGCTCACCGGCTATCACTGGGGCCTGACGCGCAAGCGCGCAATCCTCGGTTGGGAAGCGGGGCAGGTGTCCTGAAACATCGATTTTTTGGCACCCCATTGCGAAAAACCGTGTATCGAAATATAAATCGGTACAGTTCAAATAAGCTGATTAAATTATTGACAAAATACAACCGGCGACAACCTCTGGTTATAGCCGGTTTTCTTTGAAGTTGCTTTCCATTATTATTCCATTTAACGCTAAATTAACCACGATAAAGGGAAGATGACCCTATGTTGAGCCGTACCATCCGGCTCGAAAGAGGGGTCTCGATGAAATTCCTTCGCGCCGTCATGGCTGCGAGCCTGCTGGCCGCCTGCGCCGGCCAGACAGCATCGGCAGCCACCACCGGAAATGTGCTGTTCAACGGTACGATCACCGCGACCTGCACGGTCACGATCAACTCCAACGGCACGATGACCGTCAGCAGCAATCTTCAGTCGCTGAGCTCGCATAATGCCGGCGGCTCAGCCGGCAGCGCTCAGGTCGATACCACGGGCGGCGTCTCGCTCAGCGTGGACCCGGTAACCACGACGACCGTGCCGGCCTCGGACACTACGGCGACGACATGGACCCCCACCTTCGCCACTTCCGGCGCCCAGACGATTGCCGAAACCGGCGCTGCGACCGCGCTGACGGTGCCGGGCACATCGACGGTCGCCGTCAATCTTGCTGGCACCAAGAGCGGCACAAACCGCTTCTCCGCCGGCAACTACCAGGCAACGGTGACGCTGCGCTGCGAATAG
Organism: Mesorhizobium sp. Arg314; assembly: GCF_053714275.1. Classification (NCBI taxonomy): domain Bacteria; kingdom Pseudomonadati; phylum Pseudomonadota; class Alphaproteobacteria; order Hyphomicrobiales; family Phyllobacteriaceae; genus Mesorhizobium; species Mesorhizobium sp. Arg314. Next base: position 231,876 of record NZ_JBSKBP010000008.1, read on the forward strand.
TCTTGTCGCGAAAGGAGCGGTCCTTGAGAACGATTGCAATTCTGGCGGTGGGCTTGACCGCCGTGCTGTCTCCCATCGCCGCGACTGGCCAGTCGATGACGCCGATGCGGGGCGAGGTGCGGTCCTTCGCGGATGCCTTCGCCGTGCGTGTCTTCCCAGGCAACCCGTATAACCAGCGCATACGTGTCGAGGTTCATGTCTATGACCAGGATTTCCAGCCGGTCGACGCCAAGATCACGCCTAGCGCCTTCCTTCTGGCCGGCCAGGCATCGCGTCCGGTTCTGGTGGTCGTCCCGTTCGACGGCGCGAACGAGCGTAAAGTGCGTATCTGTACCGAGAGTATCCCCTTTCCAAGCGAGCAGACGCAGATAAGGGCACAGATATGCGGAAAGTTTTTCGGGCATCGCAGGTTCTGACCTTGTCCCTGCTGCCCGCCTTGGCTTTCGTAAGTCAGGGGCTTGCCGAGGACATCCTGAACCTGAACCAGAACCAGACCGGTTTCAGTCTGCCCGGCGTCAGCCTGCCTCAGGGCCAGGACGAGGTTCATGCCAGCGACGGCACGACCTGCCGCTCAGCCGTCTCCGGCAGCGGCGCCTATCTCGACCTCGGTATCATCCGGGGTAACAACAGCAGCAACCAGACCAATAGCGACATCGCCACATACGGCCGCGTGGTGATCCCGATCGGGCGGACGCCGAAACGCGTCGATTGCAGCCGCCTCTATGAATTGGAAGTCGAGCGCCTGCAGCTTGAATTGAAGCTCCTGAAAATGGGCCTTGGCGCCGATGGTCAGACAACGGGGAGCACAACGAGCACCGCTGCCACGGCTTCCGCGGCTCCAGCGACTCGCTCGGCGACATCGGCAGGCTGGGCCAATGAAGGCTGGAGCATCAGAGGCACGACCGGCAATGAAAAGAAAAAGAAGCGGAAATAGCCGCGCGCTGCTCACGATAGCAGCGCTTGCCGGCCTCTGTCTCCCGGCGCAGTCGGCGATCGTCGGCACCTGCACGATCATGATCGGTGCCTCGGGAACGATGAAATCGAACCCCTCTATCAACATCTTCGGCTCCAAGCAGGCGGGCGGGTCGAGCGCCGGCGCCACCATCACCGCCAGCTCGCTTCTGTGCACGATCCTCAACCTCTTGGACTGCTACAGCGTTTCCGCGCCGGCGCCGATCGCCTTCACGTCGGCTCCAAGCGGCGGCGACACCAATGTCACCTTCGCCACCGTCTTCCGGCTCGACGGCTCGGGGCTGGATATTCCAGGCAGTTCGCCGCAGCGGGTGACCAACGGCACCCATACCATCCAGGTCGATCTCACCGCCACGAAGTCGCCCGGCATCTTCCCGGCCGGCAATTATCAGGGCATGGTCACGGTCCGCTGCGAATGATGCTGTGGCCCAAAGGCTCGCGCAACCGACATGATCTGGCAACCGGCGGGCTTTGCGGCTAGCTTCGCGCCCAGCCTGCAATTCCACGAAAAGCGCTTCACGTATTTCGCCTGGAATTGCGCAAAAGCAGATTCTTGGAGCAGGTCCGCCTTTCAGCACAGGCCGACCCGCTTCAGCGGGAGGCACTTTTTTGATTATCGTTGTCGGTTCGATCAACCTCGACCTCATCGCCAATGTCGACCGCTTGCCGGAACCCGGGGAGACGGTGCGCGGCTCCAGCTTCGCCACCGCGCCCGGCGGCAAGGGCGCCAACCAGGCTTTGGCCGCGGCGCGCGCCGGCGCGCAAGTGCGCATGGTGGGCGCGGTCGGCAAGGATAGTTTTGCCGCCGAGGCGCTCGCCCTGCTCAAGGCCGGCAATGTCGACCTCTCCGGTGTCGGCCAGAGCTTCGCCTCCACCGGCACGGCCTTGATCCTGGTCGGCGCCGACGGCGAAAACGTCATCGCCGTCGTGCCGGGCGCCAACGACTCGGTCGTGCCGGGCGATGTTGCCAAGGCCTACCTCAAGAAAGGTGATGTCGTGCTTCTGCAGCATGAGATCCCGCTGCAGACGGTCGAGGCCACGCTTGACGCGGCGCGCGCGGCAGGCGCCGTCAGCGTGCTCAACACCGCGCCCTTCCGTTCTGAAGCCGCCGGCTTCCTTGGCAAGGCCGACTATGCCGTCGCCAACGAAACCGAGTTCGACCTCTATGGCGAGGCCCTGGCGCTTTCCGGGCGCGACCGCCCTGCCCGCATGCGCGACTATGCCCTAAAGACAGGCCGCGCGATCGTCGTCACGCTGGGCGGCGACGGTGTGCTGGCCGCCACGCCGGACGATTTCCTCGCCATTCCGGCGCTGAAGATCACCCCGGTCGACACCGTCGGCGCCGGCGACACGTTCTGCGGCTATTTCGGCGCCGGCCTGTCATCCGGCCTGCCGCTCCAGGAAGCGCTTACCCGCGCCGCCGTGGCCGGCTCGCTCGCCTGCCTGAAGCCCGGCGCACAGCCGGCTATCCCGCTGGCAAAGGATGTCGACGCTGCCTTGGCGGCGGCACGGTAGCCGCCATGCGCCCCGTCACAAAACATGCCGTGCCGCCGGTGGGCGATATCTGCCGCCTCTCCGCTGTCGAGCTCGCCGACAACATCAGGCAGCGCCATCTGTCGGCGCGCGAGGTGGTGAGCGCCTTCCTCGGCCGCATCGAGGCGGTGAACCCGCTGGTAAACGCCATCGTCTCGCTTCGCGAGCGCGCCGACATCCTGGCGGAAGCCGACAGGGCCGATGCCCGTCTGGCCCGGGGCGGCGAGGCCGGATCGCTGTTCGGCCTGCCCATTGCCATCAAGGACCTCGCTTTGACCAAGGGGCTCAGAACCACGTTCGGCTCGCCGATCTTCGCCGATTTCATTCCCGACGAGGACGAATTCTTCGTCGAGCGCATCCGCGAGGCCGGCGCCATCATCATCGGCAAGACCAATGTTCCGGAATTCGGCTTGGGCTCCAACACTTACAATCCGGTCTTCGGGCCGACGCTCAACGCCTTCGACCCGGTGCTGACCGCCGGCGGCTCGAGCGGCGGCGCCGCTGTGGCGCTGGCCCTCGACATGGTGCCGGTCGCCGACGGCAGCGACTTCGGCGGTTCGCTGCGCAATCCGGCCGCCTATAACAACGTCTACGGTTTCCGTCCCTCGCAGGGTCTCGTGCCCGCCGGCCCGGCTTTCGAGGTCTTCCATTCCCAGATGGGCGTCGAGGGCCCGATGGGCCGCAGCGTGCGCGACATCGCGCTGCTGCTCGATGAACAGGCCGGCTATCATCCGCAAGCGCCGCTGTCGCATACCAGAGAGGGCTCGTTCCTCGACGGCTTGCGGGCGAAGACGTCCGGCGGCCGCGTCGCCTGGCTGGGCGACCTCGGCGGGCATCTGCCGACGGAACCGGGCGTCCTCGACCTTTGCGAGGCTGCCCTTGCCCGCTTCGCCAACGCGTCGTTCCACAGTGAAGCGCTGGTCCCGGATGTCGACTTCGAGGCGCTGTGGCAGGCTTTTGTCACCTTGCGCCAGTCGAGCAGCGGCTGCGGGCTGAAGGCGCATTACGACGATCCGGCAAAACGCAGGCTTCTGAAGCCTGAGGCTGTCTGGGAAGTAGAGCAGGCGATGCGTCTCACCGCGCCGCAAGTCCACGCCGCAACGGTCCGGCGCAGCTCGTGGCACCGCTCGCTGCTTTCACTGTTCGAACGCTTCGACCTGATCGCCCTGCCCAGCGCTCAGGTCTTTCCGTTCGACGTCTCGACCCATTGGCCGCGCGAGGTCGCCGGGCGGACCATGGACAGCTACCACCGCTGGATGCAGGTCTCGGCCTTTGCCACGCTCGGCGGCTGCCCGGCGCTCAACGTGCCGGCCGGCTTCGACGACAAGGGCCGGCCCATGGGCATCCAGTTGATCGGCCGCCCGCGCGGCGACCTCGCCGTGCTCAAAGCCGGCGCCGCCTATGAGGCGACGCTGCCCTGGTCGGCGGGAGCGGCCTGAGCCACCTCGGTTGGCAAGGCAGGACGGCTTGCGCCGGCAGCGAAGCCGTGCATTGATCCGGCAGCCACCGCCGCCTCTGTCCCGTTCGAGGAAAGACCATGTCGCTGGAACTTTACGCAACCTATGTCGTCGCCTGCATCGTCATCATCCTGGTGCCCGGTCCGACGGTGACGCTGATCATCGCCAACAGCATCCGCCACGGCTCGCGCGCGGGCTTAGCCAACGTCGCCGGCACCCAGGCCGGGCTCGCCATCATGATCGCCATCGTCGGCATCGGCCTTAACACGCTGATCGCCGGCATGGGCCACTGGTTCGAATGGGTGCGGCTGATCGGCGCCGCCTACCTGATCTGGATGGGCGTGCAGATGTTCCGCGCCAAAGGCACTCTGAACCCCGACGGATCGGCGAGAAAGCCGCGCGGCGGCTTCTTCCTGCAGGGTTTTCTGGTGGCGATCTCAAATCCGAAGACGCTGGTGTTCTTCGGCGCCTTCTTCCCGCAGTTCATCGCGCCGCAGGGCAATTACACGCTGCAGATCGTGGTCATGGGCCTGACCGCGATGATCTTCGCCGCCATGTCGGACTCGACCTACGCGCTCGCCGCGGGCCGCGCCGGCCGGCTGCTGTCGGCCAGCCGCGTCAGGCTGATGTCGCGCATCAGCGGCAGCTTCCTGGTCGGCGGCGGGTTGTGGCTGGCGTTCTCGAAGGCGAAGTGAGCAGCCTTCCCCTTCTCCCCCTGTGGGAGAAGGTGGATCGGCGCGCAGCGCCGAGACGGATGAGGGGTGTTCCAGCGAAGTGAGGCGTTGGCATTACCTGGAACACCCCTCATCCGACCTCGCTTCGCGAGGCCACCTTCTCCCACAAGGGGAGAAGGCAAAAAGAGGCGCTACAGCCGCCCCAGCCGCTCCACCAGCAGCGCGAAGAAGCCGTCATGGTCGATGTCGCGCATCACCGTGGCGTTCTTCTCCCGCTTGGTGACGCCCCACCAGTCGATCACCGTCATGCCCATGGTGAGCTCCGACGCGGTTTCGACGCTGACATTGCAGCGGCGGCCCTTGAACAGCTCCGGCTTGATGAGATAGGCGATCACGCATGGATCGTGCAGCGGCCCGCCATCGGTGCCGTATTTTTCCTCGTCGTAACGTTCGAAGAATTCCAGCATCTCGGCGGTCGCGGTGCCGACCTTGGTGCCGAGCTGGCGGAAAGCCTGGATGCGCTTGGACGTGGTCAGCGCCTTGTGGGTGACGTCGAGCGGCATCATCACGATCGGAATGCCCGATTTGAACACCAGATCGGCGGCCTGCGGGTCGACATAGATGTTGAATTCAGCGGCCGGCGTGACATTGCCGCCTTCGAAGAAGCCGCCGCCCATCAAAACGATTTCCTTGATGCGCGGCGCGATGCTGGGCTCGCGGATCAGCGCCAGCGCGATGTTGGTGAGCGGTCCGAGCGGGCAGAGCGTGATCGTGCCGCTTTCCTCGCGCATCAGCGTCTCGACGATGAAATCGACGGCGTATTGTTCCTGCAGCTTCATGGTCGGCTCAGGCAGTTGCGGGCCGTTCAGGCCGGTCTTGCCATGCACTTCCTCGGCGGTGACGAGTTGGCGCGCCAACGGGCGGATGGCGCCGGCATAGACCTTGACGTCGGGCCTGCCGGCCAGTTCGCAGATCTTGCGGGCATTGTTCTGGGTCAGCTTCAGCGGCACGTTGCCTGCAACCGCTGTTATACCGACGATCTCCAGCTCGGAACTGCCGAGCGCCAGCAATATGGCGACGGCATCGTCCTGGCCGGGGTCGGTGTCGATGATGATCTTTCTGGATTGGGGCATTTCAATTCCTTTTGGGAGTCTTTTTGGGCGGGGTTTAGAGCATGATCCCGAAAAGTGGGACCCGGTTTTCGGACAAGATCATGCTCCAACGAAGAGCTGAACCAGGATGGCGGTTCAACGAAACGCCATCCTGATTTCAGTGGCTTGAACTTGATCGCGCGGCGGACCATATCAAGACCATCGGGAAAAATGCCATCCGGGTTTTTCCAGTTTGTGTCGCTCTTCAGAGGACAGTGTAACAATGAGTCGAATGACGCCCTTCTCCAGCCCCCTTCTTCTGGGTTTCGATGCCATGGAAAAGACGCTCGAGCGTCTGGCGAAATCGGGCGACAGCTATCCTCCCTACAACATCGAGCGCCTGAACGCTTCTGACGGCAATGCCGAGACGTTGCGTATCACGCTGGCCGTGGCGGGCTTCGCCGAAAGCGACCTCGATGTCACCACGGAGGAAAACCAGCTGATCGTGCGCGGCCGTCAGACCGACGATACCGAGCGCGAATTCCTGCACCGCGGCATCGCCGCGCGCCAGTTCCAGCGCTGTTTCGTGCTGGCAGACGGCATGCGGGTGATCGCGGCGGAACTGAAGAACGGCCTGCTGTCGATCGATCTCGACCGGCCGGAGTCCGAGCGGCTGGTACGGAAAATAAACATTTCGGTGAAAGACTGACCTTCGCCGATGGCTCTATGCGAGGCGGCCAATCCTGGCGTCCTCGCGCCAAGGAGGCTTGAAATGACCAGAACTGAAGAAATGATCACCATGACCAGCGGCGAACTCGCCCATCTCGGCGAAGGTTCGGTCGCTTATCTGAGGAAGGTGTCGAGCGATGACCTGCGCGGCCGCTTCCCCGGCCTCGAGGAGATCGCACCCGGCATGGAACTGTGGGCGCTGTTTGCCGCCAACGGCCAGCCGATCCTGCTTTCCGATGCCCGTGACCGGGCGCTGGCAGGTGCGCTGGAAAACGATCTGACCACGGTCGCGATCCACTAAACCATGATCCCGAAAAGTGGAATCCGGTTTTCGGGCAAGATCGTGGTCTAACAGGACTGGGACCGCGACGTCCGGAATCGAAAGGGCCGCCCGGGCGGCCCTTGGAAAATTTAATCCAAAAACTTCAGGCTGCGTGCGAGGCCTGCGTGTCCGACAGCAGCGCGTGGATCGCCACCGCGTCGCGCGTCCCCCTGATTTTGGCTACCGTGTCGGCATCGCGCAGCACGCGCGCGATGCGCGACAGTGCCTTGAGATGGTCGGCGCCCGCACCTTCCGGCGCAAGCAGCAAAAACACCAGATCGACTGGCTGGTCGTCCAGCGCCTCGAAATCGACCGGCGTTTCCAGCCGGGCGAAGACGCCCGCGATCCGCTTCACGCCGGCGAGCTTGCCATGCGGAATGGCGATGCCGTTGCCGACGCCGGTCGAGCCCAGCCGCTCGCGCTGCAGGATGGTATCGAACACCTCTCGTTCCGGAATCCCCGAAATCGCCGCCGCCCTCTCCGAGAGCAATTGCAGAAGCTGCTTTTTGGAATTCGCCTTCAACGCCGGCATGATCGCCGAGACGCTGATGAGATCACTGAGATCCATGCTTGAAAAATCCCTTGCTCGCCTGCCGCGCCAGTCGTCGCCCCCTCGCGCGGCTGGCTTTTTATCCCTGCGCGACTTTGGTCGTCGACGGATCGATCCAGCCGATATTGCCATCCGGCCGGCGGTAGACGATGTTGAGATGGTCGTTTCCGGCATTGCGGAAAACGAAAACCGGGCTGTCGCTGGTATCGAGCTCAATGACGGCCGACGCTACCGACATGGTCCGCAGCGTCATGCTTGATTCGGCGACGATGACCGGAGCGAAGTCGTCCGGAATATCTTCCTCGTCGTCGGTGAGAGGAGCCATGACGGTGTAGGCGATGTCGGTCGGCTCTTCGCCATTGCCGGTATTGCGCGACTTCAGCCGGCGCTTGTAGCGCCGCAGCCGCGTTTCCAGGCGATCGGCGGCCGCCTCGAAGGCAAGCGTCGGGTCCTGGGCGTCGCCGGTCGCCTGCAGAGAAGCGCCGGAATCGAGCCGGACCATGCAGTCGGCGGAGAAACGCGACCCCGATTTGATGACCGTGACATGTCCTGAAAAACCCCGATCGAAATATTTCTCGATCGCCTCGCCGACCCGGTCGTTGATGCGCGTGCGGAACGCATCGCCGATGTCCATGTGCTTTCCCGAAATGCGTAGATTCATCTGAAAACTGACCTTCCTTGCTCAGGCTTCAAACTGATCCCGAGTTTATACCCGTGGTGCGCGCGCACAAGCTTTGCAGCGGCATGCGCGCCGATTTTAGACCCGAACTTTCCGGTTGATCACAAGTCGCCTTCTGGCCGTCCATGGCCGTGTCTGACGGACCCATTCGCAAGCGGGCATTACCGCCCCGCTCATGCGGGCGGGCTTCTAGACACTTCATTGCGGCTTGTCAATGAAGCTTGGGAATTGTGGAAAATCCACCCGTCCCTCACCGGCCAAGGGTTGAGATTTGGATCGGGCCTCGGCGAAAATGGCGGGTTTCAAGAATTGGACCGGAGCGCATTTAGGGTACGCGAGTACCAGCCTGCGGCGGCCGTAGCCTTCATTTAGCTGCCGCGCCGCTGATGAGTGCTTCGGCCGGCAAAGCCCGGAAGCGCAGAAAACCCGACCGTGCGTGGTGCGGCATCGCCCGTCCCAGGGTCAAACTTCCCAGGCAGAGCTTCGGGTCCTCGATTTCTCCTGGCCCGCCAGTTCGTCATCGGAAAACAAACCCATCCCTCAGTAATTTGCGTTGCCGGGAAGGATTTTACAGTTGCATAGTGAACACGGGGGTTCGATTTCCTCTGCCGTCCGGTACTTCTAACGCAGGCGGATCCTGTCCGCCCAAGCGCGAAGGCGATGGCGGATTCACCTACTCCATCCGCAAAATAGGTTTCAGACCTGGTACCAAATGAATTCAACCTTGAGCCAGGCCGATGGAAAGTCCCTGACCCGCCGCGTGTCCATCATGATCGGCAGCCTCGCCCTGCTGACCGCCCTGGCGGCCTTGTGGCCGGTCTATCGGGCGTTTTTAAATATCGAGATCGATACCAATGAGGGGTGGAATGCCTATTATGCCGAGGCGGCGATGGGGCGGATGCCGCTCTATCCTTCCGCCCATCAGTTGATCGCCAATAATTATCCGCCGCTTTCCTTTTATATCGTCGGCAGTCTGGGACGATTGATCGGCGACCCCGTTTTGGCCGGGCGGTTGCTGTCGCTCGCAGCGGTGCTGGTGATTGCCTGGGGCGTTTTCCGCGCGGTCCGCCTGCTGGGCGGCGACACGACCTCCGCAGGCATCGGCGCGCTGTTTTTTGGCGCCACCATGTGCCGCTTTTTTACCAGCTATGTCGGGATGGATGACCCTCATTTGCTGGCGCAGGCGGTCATGACAGTTGGCTTCGTTGCCTTCCTGCGGGCCAGGTCACGAGATCACGGCTATGGCCTGCCCATTCTTCTGATGGTGGGCGCGGGGTTCATCAAGCACAACATCGTGGTGATGCCGCTGACGGCGATGATCTGGCTGGGCATCAACCGGCCGCGACAGATGGTGAAAACGGCGCTCCTGGCGGCGTTCGCCATCGTATTGGGATTTGCCCTTTGTTACCTCGCCTTCGGCCCCGACTTTTTCAGCAACTTGAGGTCGCCGCGCGCCTATATGTTAAAACATGCCATCGGCGCCGTCGGGCATCTGCAATGGATCGTCGTTGGCCTTGCCGCCTGGGTTTACGTCGGTATTACGCGAAGGGCCGATCCCAATATCCGGTTCTGCAATCTGTTGAACACGCTTGGCCTCGTGATGTTCTTTGTTCAAAAAACAGGCGATGGCGTGGCCTACAACGCGCAATTCGAACTGGTCTTCGGCGTGTCCATTGCCACCGGCCTCGCTTTCGCGCACGCGCCGGTTTTGTCGCTCGCCCGGCGCTGGTCACCGGAGAAGCTGCAATTCATGTTTCTGCTCGCCATTTGCCTCCGCCTGATGGCATCCGCACGCCTGGAGCCGGCGAAATTATTGATAGATCCCGACTTTCACTCGGAAATAATCGCGCGCGAGGCCGCCATGTCCACAACAGTCGCCCGCCTCAAAAGCACCCCCGGCGACACGACCTGTTCCAGCACGCTCGCCAATTACCGGGCGGGAAAACCTTTCGTCGTTGATCCCTTCTATACGCGCCAACAGATTCTCACCGGCAATCTTCCTCCCGATGCCATCACCAAACTCATCGACGCCGGAAAGTTGACGGCCGTGGAAGCGGACCCCCTACTGCATTGGTGAGCCTTTATTTGACGGTGTCGCAAACGCCTCCCTCTAACGAAACACGACTCGAGGAAAGCCACGGCTCTTGTCGTGCAACCGATTGCGCCGGAGTGTCCATCAGGCACTACGGTTCCAGACTCGAATGACCAGGGGTTGATTTTGAAAATCGATGCCGCAGACAATCAGAATGCGAAGTCGCACTTTGCCCCATCAGTTTCGGTAATCATTCCGACATTCAATGAAGTTGCGAATGTTTCCAAGATCGCGGCGGCTATTGGGATTGCGCTCAGAGGCAGAGACCATGAGATCGTTTTTGTCGACGACGATTCCTCTGACGGAACGAGAACTGAAGTTGCAAAATTGGCTGCCGCTGTCCCCGGAATTCGGCTCATTCATCGCATCGGCCGGCGTGGGCTGTCTACTGCCGTCACTGAAGGCATGCTCAGCACCACCGCTCCATTCATGGTCGTAATCGATGCCGACCTCCAACACGACGAGAATATTATACCGGAAATGCTTACCCACCTCGAAACCAACGCCGCTGACCTTGTGGTTGGTTCAAGGTATATCGAAGGCGGCGGGCTGGGTACTTGGGACCAACGCCGCGCGCAAATCAGCGCCTTTGCAACGTGGCTAGCTAAGACCGTTGCCAAAAGCGATCTCAGTGACCCGATGAGCGGCTTCTTCGCCATTACGAGATCGGCTTTCGATAATTCGGTCAGGGATTTATCCGGCCAAGGCTACAAAGTCCTGTTGGATATCTGCGCTTCCTCGAAATCTCCGTTGAGAATCCAAGAGGTCGCTTACCAGTTTCGGACGAGGCAGGCCGGCGAGAGCAAGCTGGATGCTTTGGTTGTATGGGAATACCTGATGTTGCTGGTCGACAAACTGGTCGGTCACGTCGTTCCGGCGCGCTTCATATCTTTTTCCCTGATAGGCGGCCTTGGCGTCTTCGTTCATATGGTGGTGTTGTCGATGCTTCTCGCCACTGGCCTTGCCGATTTTGTCGTCGCTCAAGGTGCCGCGACATTCACTGCGATGGTGTTCAATTTCTTTGTGAACAACACGCTAACCTATCGCGATAGACGCCTCCGGGGCCTCAAGGAGGTGACCTTTGGCTTGGTCAGCTTCTTGCTCGTATGCTCGGTGGGCGCCTTCGCAAACGTGGGCATCGCAAACTACCTGTTCGCGAACAGCCACTATAGATGGTGGTCGGCAGGTCTGGCCGGTATCCTGCTTGGCGCCGTTTGGAACTATGCCGCCACATCGGTCTTTACCTGGAGAGTAAGAAAACGCCCGAGCGGTGCCACAAACGCCCCCGGCGCGTAAACCCGCAATGGCCGCTCCGCCGCAACCGGACTGTCAGTCCTACGTTCCGAGTGAGGAAACGGATCGGTGGCGCGAGCACTGATCCATCTCCGGTGCCTGACTGGGTAGAGCAGTGGAGCCTCGTGCCGCACCACCTGTCGGGAACCGCGTGTCCTTGATCTTAATGTGTGCCAGCGGTTTGCAGTTTCCGTAAAACGGTGAACCGCTCTAAAGCGCGCCGCGCTGAACCGGATTCAGGCGACGCGCTTTAACAGGATGCTGAAAAACGTTTTTGGTCCGGCCGACTCGTGGCTTTGATTCTGTTTTGTTCGCTT